>JAQFVJ010000084.1 GCA_029439525.1 Caballeronia sp. BR6202001591004 | reverse complement strand
AGCGAGCGGGCCCACGGTCCCGGATGCGGCGGCTGCTCACGGCTCAGCGTGCGATAGCGCCAGACGGTCAGCCGCGCGGCGAGCACGAGCGCATCGGCGGCGAACCAGACCAGCGTCCAGGGCGCGTGCAGGCGCACCAGCGCGACGAGCGTGACGAACATGGTCGCTGCGCCCGACAGCAGTGGCCGGATATCCTTAACGAGCGGGACAGCAGGGACGAGCGAATCGCGGACGTGATGCAGCCGTCTTCCGTGGCTGGCGTGGTGAGAGAATGAGGCTGAAAAGGGACGGGCTGCCAGTTATAGGGATGCGCCGACGGGGCCGAAAAAGGAAAAAGGACCGGCCAAGTGAGCGCCGGTAAGCGCGCCGGTAAGCGTGTTTACGGCGTGTGCGGGCCAATGTTTAAGGGTCAGCATACCGTGGTGCGTGAATGCGAAGCAGTTTCGTCAAAACATTATGCGCGGATAGCGCATTGTGATTTTCCAGACAGCCTGATTGCACATGCAGCCGCGCATAGTAATTTGGCGACTGGCGTGCCGCGCGACCTACGCGGCATCACACCAAAAAGGAGACAACGTGAACAACGACGGAAAGACGCGCATCGCTGTGGCGGGCGCGGCGGGACGTCGCGCGTCACAGCGCGACCTGCACACTCGCGGCCATCGTCGATCCGGCGCCCGCGGCGGCGGGACTCGCGGCGAAAGCGGGCGTGCCGCTCTACCGGCCGCTCGACGAACTGCTCGCGAAGGACCGCCCCGACGGCATCGTGTTGGTGACGTCGAATCAGTTGCACGTCGAGCACGCGCGCACGTGTCTCGCCGCTCGCGTGCCGATGCTGCTGGAAAAGCCCGTCGCGCGGACCGTCGCCGAAGCGCAGTCGCTGGCGGACGAAATGGACGAGTCGGAAGTGAAGGTGCTGATCGGCCATCATCGCGCACACACTCCGATCATGGCGCGCGCGAAGCAGGTGATCGACGAGGGAAGGCTCGGCAAGCTGGTCGCGGTGATGGGCAGCGCGGTCTTGTTCAAGCCCGACGCGTACTACGCCGATGCGCCGTGGCGCCGCGAGCCGGGCGGCGGGCCGATTCTGCTCAACATGATCCACGAGGTGCACAACCTGCGTATGCTGTGCGGCGAGATCGTCGCGGTGCAGGCGTTCGCCTCGCATGCGACACGCGGCTTTCCGGTGGAGGATACGGTCGTGATCAATCTGCGCTTTGCGAGCGGCGCGCTCGGCACCTTCATGCTGTCGGACACGGCAGCGTGTTCCGCGTAGCTGGGAGCAGACGTCGCAGGAAAACAAGGCGTATTCGACGTACCCAGACGAAGATTGCTCCGTGATCGCGGGCACCTTCGGTTCGCTTTCCATGCCGACGATGCGTCTCAAGACCTACGCGCGTGGAAGACCGCTCGTGGTGGAAGCCTTTCGACGAGAGCATCGCTGACATGACGCGCGCCGATCCGCTCGCGCATCAGATGGAGCACCTCGGTGGCGTGGTGTGCGGCGAAGCCGAGCCTATTTGTCAGCGCGCGCGACGGCCTGCAGAATCTGCGGATTACCGAGGCCATCGCGCTTGCTGCGAGCACGGGTAAGATCGTCGAGACCGTCTGACCTCCTGTTTTCTCCATCGAAGGAAATGCAATGGCAAAGATCCTAACGCTGCACGGCGTCAACCTCAACATGCTCGGCAAGCGCGATCCCAAACAATACGGCGCGGCCACGCTCGCGCAGATCGACGAGCAACTCGGCGCGCTCGCCAAGGAACTGGGCGTGGAAGTCGAGTGCTATCAGACCAATTTCGAAGGGGAGATGTGCGAGCGCATTCATCGCGCGTTCGCGGAGAAGGTCGATGCGGTCGTCATCAACGCGGGCGCATGGACCCACTATAGCTACGCGATCCGAGATGCGCTGGCGATCCTGACGGTGCCGATCATCGAGGTGCACATGTCGCACGTGCATGCGCGCGAGGAATTCCGCCACAAGTCGGTGTTTGCGGAAATCGCTAAGGGGCAGATTTCGGGCTTCGGCGTGGACAGCTATCTGCTGGGATTGCGCGCGGCGGTGGCGGCAATCAAGTAACGCGGTACGGCGCGTCCAATGCGGCTCAAGCAAAGTGCCGCGCCGGACGATGAATCGAATTGCTTTGCGACTTCAGGCGGTGCGGCTCAACCGCTTCGCCTTCGCGAGATCGTGTTCGTGATCGCGCACCGGAATGGCGAGCTGATCGCGCAGCGTCGCGGCGCGGATGAACAGGAACGCGCAAATCGTGTAGATCGCCCAGACAGCCATGACGATGGTCAAGTAATTCATTTTGCTTTGCCTTTCTTATTCCGGGATCAGCGTGCCGCTGTGATTCGAATAACACCTCCCATACGAATTCTTCAGACCACTCAACTCAACGCGTCGCCGGCATCTTCAACAGCCGGTCGATCAGTTCCTGCGCCAACGCGTTCTGCTCGTAGATCGGTGCGGCGCTTCGGCGCGATGCTCGGCGCGCAGCTTGCCAGCCAGGCGCATGATGTTCTCCGATGCAGTCTGGAGCGCACGCAGCAGGTCGGCTTCGTTCTGCCCGACGCTTTCTTTCTTCGCCGAACGTGACGGCGCGATATGGCGTGGCGTTACCTTCCATCGTTCCGAACATTTCGTTTCCCCGTATTTGTTGAGTGCATGGGATGAATTCTGCGGCCGTGCGCACGAATTCAATCCTCCGAAAAACACCTGATTCCGGCCTCAAATCGTTTGCTGCACGACCGTCCCAATTGTGTCGTCCGTGTGTCATGGCCGTCCGGCGGGGCTTCGCGGACGTCGGCACTGTAAAATTCCGGGTCGGGCCGAAGCCCGGAAACGCAGCGCCACACGTATTTGCAAGGCTTGCGGGCAAAAAACAACACCTCGCGCGCTTTTGCCAAACGTTGCCGGGGCGCGCCGCATCAGGGTTTTCGCGCAGTTCAGGCAGGCATCGATATGGTTTCTGGTAACAAACGGCAGTCCGTTACGCAACAATCCGAAGGTTTCGAACGATCGGGCGGGGATGACTCGCTCAAACGCGATCTCAAAAGCCGTCACATCCAGTTGATCGCGCTCGGCTACGCGATCGCGGGTGTGATGGCGTTTTTCATCATGCGGCAACTGGGCGAGATGATCGTCGACGAGCCGGTGGCCGGTTCGTTCAGCTATTTCGCCGATAAGTACTGGGTCACGCGGCGGGCTTCATCTCCCGCTAGAACTACTGGGCCGTGTATATCCTCGTCAGCATGGCGGAGCTGTCGGCGGTCGGCACTATCACTTATGCAGTACTGGTTGCAGTACTAGTGGCCGGGGCTGCCGACGTGGGTATCGGCGCTCACGTGCTTCGCGCTCGTCAACGTGATCAACCTGACCAGCGTGAAGTCCTACGCGGCGAGCTGGAGTTCTGGTTCGCCATCGTCAAGGTCGTGGCGATTCTCGGCATGATCGTGTTCGGCGGCTGGCTGCTGGTTTCGGGCCACGCCGGGTCGCAGGCGAGCGTGACGAATCTCTGGAAGCTCGGCGGCTTCTTCCCGTACGGCGTGAACGGTCTCGTGATGTCGATGGCCATCTTGTTCGGCGGGTTGAAACTCGTGGGCATCACGGCGGCGGAAGCGGAAGACCCGTCGCGCAGCATTCCGCGCGCGACCAATCAGGTTATCTATCCCATTCTGATTTTCTATATCGGCGCGCTCAGCGTGCTGCTGTCGCTGTTTCCGTGCGACAAGGTCGCGACCGGCGGCAGCCCGTTCATGCTGATCTTCCGCGACATGAACAGCACGTTCGTCGCGAACGTGCCCAACGTAATCGTGCTGACCGCCGCGCTGTCGGTCTATAGCAGCGTCTATGCGAACAGCCGCATGCTCTACGGCTCCGCGCAGCAGGGCAACGCGCCGCGCGCCTTCATGAAGGTCAGCGCGCGCGGCATTCCGCTGGTCGCGCTCGGCGTATCGGCGCTGGCGATGGCCGTGTGCGTGCTCGTCAACTATTTCATTCCCGACCGCGCGTTGGAATTGCTGATGGCGCTCGCGGTGTCCGCGCTCATCATCAACTGGGCGATGATCAGCATCCATCCATCTCAAGTTCCGGCGCGATAAGCGCGAGCGCAGCGCGCAGACGGTGTTCGCGAGCCTCGGTCCGTTCACGAACTATCTGTGTCTCGCGTTCGTCGCGCTGATCGTGTGGGTCACCTACGAGACGCCGGGCCTGCGATTGTCCGCGTATCTGATCCCGGTCTGGCTGGCCGTGCTGGGAATCGGCTACTATCTCAAAACTCGGAGCGCACGCGGCAACCAGCGCGCTTCTTCCCGCTGACTTCGAATTCAAGACCATGTTCGAACATATCGATGCCTATCCCGGTGACCCGATCCTATCGCTGAACGAAAACTTCCAGAAGGACCCGCGCACCAACAAGGTCAATCTGAGCATCGGCATCTATTTCGACGACGAAGGCCGTCTGCCCGTGATGCAGGCGGTGCGCGAAGCGGAAGTGTCGATTCTGAATGAGCTCGGTCCGAAGCCCTATCTGCCGATGGCCAGTTTCGCGCATTACCGCGATGCCGTGGCGCTCGTGTTCGGCACGACAGCCCGGCGCGCGCCGACGGCCGTATCGCCAGCGTGCAGACGCTCGGCGGTTCGGGCGCGCTCAAGGTCGGCGCGGATTTCATCAAGCGCTATTTCCCGCAATCGAAAGTGTGGGTGAGCAATCCGGCGTGGGAAAACCATCGCTTCATCTTCGAGCGCGCGGGCTTCGAAGTGAACACGTATCCGTACTACGATGAAGCCACCGGCGGCCTGCTGTCCGATGCGATGCTCGAAGGCATCGACAAGCTGCCTGCAAAGAGCGTCGTGCTGCTGCATGTGTGCTGCCACACAACCCGACCGGCGTCGATTTCGACGAATCGCAATGGATGAAGCTCATCGACGTGTTGCAAAAGCGCGATCTGCTGCCGTTCGTCGACATAGCGTATCAGGGCTTCGGCTCTGGTCTCAATGAAGACCCGTTCGCCGTGCGCGAACTCGCGCGTCGCGGCGTGCTGACGTTCGCCGCCAATTCGTTCTCGAAGAATTTCTCGCTGTACGGCGAGCGTTGCGGCGGCCTGCACGTCATTTGCGACGGTGCCGCCGAAGCCGATCGCGTGCTCGGACAACTGACGATCGCGGTGCGCGCCAACTACAGCAATCCGCCGACGCACGGCGCGAAGATCGTCAACAAGGTGCTGACGACGCCGGAACTCACGCAATCGTGGCGCGCGGAACTGGCGTCGATGTGCCGCCAGCGCATCGCTCGCATACGCCAGGCGATCCACGACGGTCTCAAGGATCACGTGCGCGGCGAAATGCTCACGCGCTATGTGAAGCAACGCGGCATGTTCACGTACACGGGTCTGGTCGCCGAGCAGGCGGATCGCGTGAAGGAAGAATACGGCTTGTATATCCTGCGCTCGGGCCGCGTGTGCGTCGCGGGTCTGAATGAGAGCAACGTGCAGATCGTCGCCGATGCCATCGGCAAGGTGCTCGCCAAATAAACGTGTTTCAATGCAGAAGAGGACAATACTTTCTGCGCCGGCAGAATGCCGGGTCCCGTGTCTGCTTTCTCGCCGCGCGGCGGATTCGCAATGAGCCGCACGCTGCCGTCTCCCGCATTCGCGAGCACGTAAAGCTCGCTGCTGCCGATGGGCTGCCAGTGCCTGTCGTGGACAGGTCGCCGTCTATAGACGTGCAGCACGCCGTGCGTGAGCTTGCCGTCCTGCGTGAAATTCACGCTCTCTCCTTTACGCAATCCGATGGGGCCCCGCCCGAGCCGTTTCGAGCATGCCGCACGGCGGTGTATCCTCTATCCTCCGCACGGCCGAGCACGCTTGTCAGCTTGCCACGCTATCGCGATGAATGATGCAATCAGGCGTCGTTTCATGAGTATCGGCTCATAAGAGTCAATAAACAGGCAATGATAGATATGACAGGCATATTACCGGCATGCCTTTCCGCGTGTGTGAAGAACGCTTCACGGCCAATCGCGTGTCGGTTGGAGCGCCATTCGTCCGCGCGTGTGCTACCTTGGATAAAATGACGTTCGGGCAGGATACGATGCAGGTACGAACAAGGCATGCCGATCGAACAGGCGTGCCACCGATGTGCGCGTGCATGCCTATCCACGCACTTTCGCAAGCGGAGCAGGCGATGACAACGATGGAGTTCAGCTCGTTCAAGGCGCACGTCGCCATTGCTGCTGCGCGATCTGCCGTGCGGACACGACCGCCGATCTGACCGACGTGACGGTCGCTTACTGGAACGGTCGCGTCAGGTCGTCGGCGCGTATTTGCGCGACAATGGCCGGATGGATGAAGAGTTCGATTTCGACGAGAACGCCTGGGGCAACTGGCGCGACGAATTCCTGAGCTGGTTCGATGCCCCGCGCTTTTCCGAGCGCAGCGACCTGAAAGCCGCGCTGCTGTCTCCGACCACGCCGGAAAACCCCATCAGCTGAAAATGGCGTCGAGCTACGAGACCGGCGACAAGCCCGGCCCCGACGATCCCACCGAAACCACCGACGAAAACACGCCGATCAAGATCGGCGACACGATCTTTCTGTGCACGCCGCACAGCAAGGTGATCACGATCGGTTTCAAGCACTGGGAACATATGACGTGCCGGGGCGTGACTCATTACGAGGCGAGATGCATGGCGCGGCGGCAGCAGCCGCTTCCGCTTCCGCACCCGCCGCCGCGAGCGCGTCTGCACCGGCCGTGTCCGGATGCGACGGCAGCCTCGGACACGCAAGTGGCATCCGACACGCAGGCATCCGCACCCGCCGAAGCCGCCGCGGCCGCTTCCGTGCCCGAACCCGCGCCGTCTGTTCCTGCTGACCGCCGATGCGCGTCTCATTGCGCTGAACGCGGAAACCGGCAAGCCATGCCCGAGCTTCGGGAAGGACGGCGCGATCGATCTGCGCCCCACCCCAACATGGGGCAGTTCACGCCGGGCGGCTATTACTCGACGTCGCCGCCGGCGGTCGCGGGCCATCTCGTCATCATCGGCGGACATGTGACGAACGAATCGAACAACGAGCCGTCCGGCTTCATTCGCGCGTTCGACGTCGACGACGGCCATCTGGTCTGGAACTGGGATCCGGGCAATCCCGACCACACGGAGCCCATCGCCGCCGGTGGGACGTACGTGCGCAATTCGCCGAACATGTGGTCGATGTTCAGAGTCGACGAAAAGCGCGGCCTCATCTACCTGCCGATGGGCAATCAGACGCCCGATCAGTGGGGCGGCCAGCGTACGCCGCAGGCCGAGCGCTTCGGCGTGGGCGTCGTCGCGCTCGATGCGGCGACCGGCAAGCTGCGCTGGAATTATCAGTTCACGCACCATAATCTGTGGGACATGGGCGGACAGCCGACATTCGTCGATCTGCAAACCGCGACGGGCATGCAGCCGGCGCTGATCGCATCGACCAAGCAGGGCAGCATCTACGTGCTGAACCGTGAGACCGTTCCTGTCGCTGCTGGGCATCTGGGCATTCCGTGCCAGGCGCCGCCGTGGTGGGGCTACAATGGCGGGTGTGGACCCTGCGCACCGGCAAGATCGCGTGGATGCGCAAGAACGGCACGATTCGCGACAGCGCGCCGCTGCCGATTCCGATGCCGCTCGGCGTGCCGAGCCTCGGCGGAACGATCGACGGCGGGCGGCGTGGCGTTCCTGACCGGCACGCTCGATCAGTAAGTGCGCACCTACGACGTGCGCGATGGTAAAAAGCTATGGGAAGCGCGTCTGCCGGCAGGCGGCCAGGCTATGCCGATGAATTATGCGGATTCGAGCGGAAAGCAGTACATCCTCGTGACGGCGGACCGTCACGGGTTGCGGGACGAAGGCGGGGGATTACGTGATTGCCCACTTTGTAGTAGGCGGGCGATGACCGAAGCGGGCGGCGGGCACCGTCCGCTTCGGTCGTTTTATTCGGCGCGGCGATAGGCCCCTGCCATCAGCGCGCTGACCTTGGCGCGCGTTTGAGCGCGTGGCGCACAACGACGTAGAGCTTGTCGAACAGTACGGTGAACAGAGTGGGCTGCTGGTGGCGGCGATGATTCCCATGCTCAAATTCCTCATTCGTGTCAGATGCTCATTCGTGTCAGATGACTAGGTTAACCTATAGATAATAATAATAGTCTAACATACGGCGCACCAAAAAAAGCATTTGAGTGATGTCTCGAAATTTGAAGGCGTCGGTAGGTACGAAGAGCAGCATCGGCGTGTTCGGCCTGCACGGTCACTAAGGCGGATTCGCCGCGATGAAGTTTTTCACGGCGGCGTACTGCGGCTTGGGGGTCTTGCCGTCGTCGAGCAGCAGGCCGTAGTCGCCTTCGCCGCCGGGCAGGTCGTCGTAGAGTTCGTAGCCCTGCAGCGATTCGATGTCGTATGGCGCGATTACGAGCAGCGCGCCGAGCATGTCGTTGGCGAGATAGGCCGCCGCCTGCTGTTGCGTGCCGGGGAAATACGGACGCACGCCGACTTCGGTCATCCAGATCGGCTTGCCGAAGGATTTGAGCGTGGCGAGTACGTTGAAGCAGCCGGTGCCGCCGCATGCGTTCGTGATGTTGCCCTGTTCCGAATACCAGTGCCACGTGGTGATGTCCCACGTCGCGACCGGATGTCCGCTGGTGCCGTCGGGCTGCGTGCCGTTGGCGAGCATCACGTCGAAGCCGTAATGCAGCCATGTCTCGCCGCCCATGATGATCTTGCCCGTCGAATCCACCGACCTGATGCCCGCGATCATGCCGCGAACCACGCCGCGCGCAATCTGGAACTTCTGATTGTCGAAGTCCGTGGGGCGCACGCCGTCCACCCAGCCCACGAGACACGGCGTGCCGAGCTCGTTGGTGACTTCGTAGCTGCTGCGGGCGACCTGCCGCCCGAACGCGTAGGCCGCGTTGTAGGCTGTCTGTTCGTCAGGATAGTCGATGTTCATCAGCATGACCGGATAAACGGTGATGCCGCCCGCGGCCATCGTCTTCGCGACGCCGGCGAGATTGGTCGCGCTCCATTGCTCGAACACTTCGTTGCGGTACATCTTTATGCCGAGATCCTGAAGCTGCGCCAGCTGGACCGCCGGACTGGAGAGGAGATACCCGCCGCCATAATTGTTGTGGCCGTTGATGCCGTAGAACACGTCGCTCGCGGTGGGCGCGGTGAGGGGAGCCGGCGCGGCACGGTGTGTGGCGTCGGCGACAGCGGCGGGGGTGCTCGCCGCATTGGCGGCGTTGGCGACGGCAGCGGGCGTGCTGCCGCCGTTCGACCTGCCGCATGCGGGCGAGCAGCAGCGCGGCGCCGAGGCTCGCGAACAAGCCACGCGCGCCGGCGTGAAAGCAGAAAGCGCGAATGAATCGGGCGATTTTCATGATTACCGAAACGAGGTAATGAAGCGTGGCCTCGAAATATTCCCCATTTCGAGCCTAAAAACTATCGTTGAGAATCAGATGATTATTTCAGGCGGGATTATTTTGATTCGAATCGCTCGAATATGACGGATTTTCAGACGAAGCCTGCCGATGGCCGCGACACGGCCAGAAAGGGCGTCGGGGCGTCCTTTCGAGGCAATATGAATAGTGGCGGAAGCGGTATCGAATCGCGCGAAGGGCAATATAGACCGTCGCGCCGAAGATAATCAAGAATTAATCGGGACGGTTGTCATCATCGAGTATAAAGCGATGAAACGAATCGCTTGCGTCGATCGTTTTCGAAGCGGGATAAGCGTTTTCGGTTCGCGGAGTAAATAATTCGCTCCGGTCTGCACGGTCAGGATTAAGAACGTGACGGCATGAATTCGCGCCCGGCGGTGCGCGAGTTGGATTATATTTCTAAGTATACAATATATGAGATACGGACCACTCCGGCCATCCATCGACGAACACGCCGACAGCGGCTATGGCGCGCCCATCATCACCGTGAAGGCGGGGCGCGATCAGGCGCGTGCGGAGTCGATCCGCGATCTCGTCGATGCGCCCGAGCAACGTTCGTCAGCCGATGTTCCGTCGCTGCAGGCGCTGGCCGCACAGCTCGAAACGCCGGCGCGCCTCGGGATTCCGGCGCATGCGCTAGTTGCGCGCGACCATCGACGCGGTGCGCGCGATCGCCTGTTTTCGGATTTCTTCGACACCGATCCCGCCGCGCTGCGCGATGCGGCGCTCGCGCTCGAGCGGCTGGATGCGCGGCTCGTCGGCTTGTGCGTCGAGCACGTGCTGCAATCTGGAGACGCGCGTCTGAGCGTCGGCGAAAGCCTTCAGAGACGCGGGTCGATCTGCGTCGGTACTTCGCCTAGCTGGCGAAAAACGCTCAGCCAGTCTTAGTCTTCTAGATGTCACGTCTTCGAGATGCGGTCATCACGCAATTCGTGGAACGAGTGGATCGCGAAGCGGATCGACTTCTTTGTCGCGGCGGTGCCCATCAGTGGGCCGGTTTGCGTGCCGCTCACTTTCGCGCGAATGCCGACGCGATCGTTTTTGCACGAGCATGTCGAGAATCTCGATGTGCATGTCCGGCAGCGCGGCGGCGAGATCCTCGAACACGGGAATCATCTAGTCGGGGCCGGGCTTCTGGCCGGGCGGCTCGGGAACGTATTCCCAGTCGGGCGTGACGGCTTCGCGCAGCAGCGCGACATCCTTGGTTTCGAACGCGTGATAGATGCGCTCGACGGCGGCGCGCGCGGTGGCGTTGTTGCTGGATTCGGCGCTGGAACCTGCCTGCATGATGCCTCCTTCGGAAGAAGTAGAGACGCAGCATTGCGGGATCACTTTAGCGCAATGCAGTCAAGTCGGCAGGCGGCGAGCTCGACTAGCTGAGGATTTCCCGCGAGACGTCGCCTGTCTCCATGAATTCCTTGAAGATTCGCACGACGATTTCGAAGTCGGTACAAACAAGAAGACGTGGGCCGAGATTGCCCCGAGCATCTCGACGGTACCGGGATGCGCGTGCTCGTTGGAGTAGTCGCGAACGATATAGTCATCGCCATCATCGACTCCCAGCGTGATGAGGAAATGACGTGTGTCGGTCTGGGTCTGCAGGCTTTGTGGACCGATTGCAGGAGCGTTCGATAAATCGACGGTGACGGTGCCCGAAAGAGCGTGCGCATCGACCAAGGCGCGATACACGTCGGCCCAGCTTGCATCTGGCATCACGCCTCGGATTTTCGAAGCGCCTTCTCCAATGCTCCAGGAGAGTCTGAATCTATTCATTTCCTTCGATCTTTAAACTTCTCATGCCCGGTTTCCAGTACTTGATGCTTCCCGTTGCCTCTGCGTTGATCCTGAGCGAATTCAATCCTGCCTTTTGAGCCGCTGCGGCAATGTCTCCGTTGCAATAGCCGCAAACAGGCTCGTCGGTTACTGCTGTGGTGAGCATATCGGCGCCTTGGG
>JAQFVJ010000083.1 GCA_029439525.1 Caballeronia sp. BR6202001591004 | reverse complement strand
ACGCCCGCGCCAGTTGCTTGAGAATGCACGCATCGACGCGCGCATCGGTCGCCGCGCCCGCGACGATTTTCTGAAACAGGTCAGCATCGATCGCGTCGGAGCACGAGTAGGTAAATAGCAGGCCGCCCGGACGGCAGCAGCTTGAACCCGCTCAGGTTGATGTCCTTGTGTACGCACGCGCCGCGCGATCGATGCTTTCCTTCGACGGTGCGAACTTCGGCGGATCGAGCACGATCAGGTCGAAGCGTTGGCCTTTGTCGTAGAGACGGCGCAGCGTCTTGAACGCGTCGGCGTCTAGCCATTCGGCTTTTTGTGTGTCGAAGCCGTTCGCCTTGACGTTTTCGCGCGAGAGGGAGCGCTTCGCCGGACGAATCGACGGAGACCACGCGCGTCGCGCCGCCTTTCAGCGCGGCGAGCGAGAAGCCGTCCGTGTAGCAGAAGCAGTTCAGCACGTCGCGGCCTTGCGCGTTCTGCTGCACGAGCACGCGATTGTGCACTGATCGACGTAGAAGCTCGTTGCGCACATCGGCACGCCGCATTCGTTCGTGATGAGCGTTCGGGCAGCGTGTCGCCGGCTAGCACGCCGGTGATCTGCTCGAGGTCTTCCTTTTGGCGAATCGATACGTCCAAGCGCTCGTAAACGTTCGGGCAGCCGGTCGCGCTGACGAGCGCCTGCACGATCGCTTCCTTCCACGATTCGATCCCCGTCGCCATGAACTGGCAGACGAGCTGCGCATGCGTGCCTTCATCGGCGACGTAGTAATCGACGATCAGACTGGGCAAGCCGTCCGCCTCGCCGAAGATCAGGCGCGTGGCGCCCATATCGCGCACTATCTCGCGCACTATCGACTGCCGATGCGCGACCGCGCGCTACGCGGCGCTTGAAGAACGCGTGATCGACCGGCTCGCTTTCGTCGAAGGTCCAAACACGCGCGCGAATCTGCGAATGCGGGCTGTACGACGCGCGCGAGAGAAAGCGGCCATCGGTGGCGCGCACGGTGATGGTCGCGCCGGGCGCGGGATTGCCGTCGATTCGCGCGATGGCGTTGGCGTAGATCCACGGGTGGCGGCGGACCAATGACTTGTCCTTCGCCGGTTTGAGCGTGATGGTGTTCATTGCGATTGTTCGATGCCGCGTCCTGTTCGAACGCGAGCGGATGATTCGGAGTTAGTCGCGCTTCTTCGCGCGCGGATGCGCCGCATCGTAGACGTTGGCGAGATGCTGAAAGTCCAGCGAGGTATAAATCTGCGTGGCCGCGATGGTCGCGTGCCCGAGCAATTCCTGAACGGCGCGCAGATCGCCGCTGGATTGCAGCACGTGCGTCGCGAACGAATGGCGCAGCACGTGCGGATGCACGTTCGACAGAATGCCCGCCTGCAACGCGAGCCGCTTCACGCGCTCGCGCACCACGCCCGGCGACATGCGGTTGCCGCGTACTGACAGAAACAGCGGATGCGGATCGAGCTTCACGAATTCGCCGCGCACCGCGATCCACGCGCGCAAGGCATCGAGCGCCTTGCTGCCGACCGGCACCTTGCGATGACGCTTGCCCTTGCCGAGCACGGTGACTTCCTGCTGCGCGAGATCGAGCCAGCCTTCGGAGCGATGCTCCTGCGTATCGGCGAAATGCACGTCCAGCGCGACCAGTTCCGCGAGCCGCAGGCCCGACGAATAGAACAGTTCGAGGATGGTGTGATCGCGCAGCGCTTCGGTCGTCTCGGCGCGTGGCGCGTCCATGAGCTTCACGGCATCGTCGACAGACAGCGCCTTGGGCAGCGACTTCTCGTGCTTGGGCGCGCGCACGGTCGCGACGGGATTCGCCGGCAAATCGATACGTTCCGCGAGCCAGCGATAGAACGCGCGCCACGCCGATAGCCGATGCGCGATCGAGCGCGACGACAGCCCCGCCGCGTGCGCCCGCACGACCGCGCCGCGAATATCCGTCGCGGCGAGCGATTCCAGCGGACGGCCTTTCGCCAGCGCGCGCAGTTCGCCGAGTTCGTAGGTATAGCCGCGCAGCGTATGCTCGGAGAACTTGCGCTCGTGGTCGAGCATCTCGAGATAGGCGGCAATGACCGTGCCCGAGGACGTTTCCTTCGAGGTGTCTTCGTTCGAGGCGGCGTTGGCGCTCATAAGCTCATTGGCTCAATGCGGCAGCGACGCGACAGCGCGGCGCTCGCGAGCGCGCCGATCTGCGTGAGGAAGTCGGTCGCCATGCCGTCATGGAAGCGGCGCGGATCGGGCGAGCCCATCACGAGCAGGCCGAACACCGGTATGTCCGGACCGCCTTGCGGATCGCGCAGCGTGATCAGCGCGACGGATTCGATCTTGCGCGTTTCGTCGCCCGCACCATCCGATGTCGTCGCCGATGCCGAATTCGCCGCGCTAAGCCACTGCGCCGCCGCGAAACCGGTATTCGCGCCGCAGTACGGCGCATCGAGACTCGTCGCGAAAATGCGCACTTCCTCGCCGACCTGACGCGTGAAATCCGCCTGTTTGAACGCTTCGTCGATGTCCCACACGCGCAGCGCGACATGCGGCACATCGAAGACTTCGCACAGACCCTGGCTGATCATCGCGGGCAAGGTGTACGGACCGCGCTGCGAGCTCACACGCACGATCCAACGGTTGAACTTGCTGGGAGATGCTGTCGTTCTCGTGGCCGTAGCCCAGCAGTTCCGCGAGACGCCGTTCGAGCTGCTTGTTCTTGTCGCGCAGCATTTCCATCTGGCGTTCCTGCAGCGACACGGCAGCCTTGCCATGCGGATTCGACAGCCAGATGGTGCCGAGCTGCTCGGCGTGCTCGACAAAGAAATCGGGGTGGTCGAGCCGGTAGTCGGCGACTTCGCTTGGATTCATGGTCGATATAGATTATCGATTGTGTTAGACGATGCGGTCCAGCTCGATTTCGCCTTCGAAAACCGTCGCGGCGGGACCGGCCATGAACAGCGCGGCGGATTCGTCGCGCGCGCCGTCCCAGCGGATTGTGAGCGTGCCGCCATGCGTGGAGACGCGCACCGGCGAATCCAGCAGACCGCGCCGGATGCCCGCGGCCACCGCCGCGCACGCGCCCGTGCCGCACGCCAGCGTTTCGCCCGCGCCGCGCTCGAACACGCGCAGCTTGACGGAATGACGATCGACGATCTGCATGAAACCCGCGTTCACGCGTTGCGGAAAGCGCGTATGGCGTTCGATCAGCGGACCCTCCTTCAGCACCGGATACGCCTCGACGTCATCGACGACTTGCACCGCATGCGGATTGCCCATCGACACGATCGAGATCCAGCGCTTGTCGCCGCCGACATCGAGCGGCCAGAGCGTATCCGTGCCTTCGGTCCGGCCTTCGAGGCCGCGCATGAGGAACGGTATTTTCGGCGGATCGAATGCCAGCGTGCTCATATCGACGACGACTTCGCCGTCGTCCTGCATCGTCAGCGTGATGATGCCGTTCTGCACCTGCACGCGCACCGTCGATGTATCGGTCAGGCCGTGGTCGCGCACGAACTTGACGAAGCAGCGCGCGCCGTTGCCGCAATGCTCGACCTCGCCGCCATCGCAATTGAAGATGCGGTATTTGAAATCGACGCCCTCCACCGTGGGCTTTTCGACGAGCAGCAACTGATCCGCGCCGACGCCAAAATGACGGTTCGCGAGCGCGCGCACCTGCGCAGCGTTCAGTTGGGGCGCCTGCGAGTAGCCGTCGAGTACGATGAAGTCGTTGCCCGCGCCTTGCATTTTGGTGAATTTGAGTTTCATGGCCGCTATTTTTATTGTATGTGAGGCATGTGAGGCGCGCCAGCTTTTCCGCCGCGCCTCACATGCGGCCGCGCGCGTCAGTAGAAGCTCGGGTCGCCCGGCAGACGCGTTTTGAAGCGCTTGTGCACCCAGTAATACTGCTCGGGCATCTCGGGAATGTGTTCCTCGAGGAATTCGTTCATGCGGCGGGCGTCGGCTTCATCGTCGCCGGATGGGTAGTCCTTCCAAGGTTCGAAGATCTTGAGCCGATAACCCTTGTAGTTCGGCAACACTTCGCCGATGAACGGCACCACTTGCGCCTTACCCGTCTTGGCAAGCCGTCCGACGGCAGTCAGCGTGCAGGTCGGAATGCCGAAGAACGGCACGAACGTCGAATTGCGCATGCCGTAATCCATGTCCGCGCCGAGCATCACGGGCTTTTTGTCGCGCAGCCAGCGCAGCACGATGCGCGCGCTGTTCGCGCGGCTCGCCATGTCGGCGCCGAAACGCGCGCGCTGCGTCTTGGCGAGCTCTTCAATTTGCGGATTCGAAAACGGCTGATACAGCGACCCGCATTGCCGATGCAGCGAATAGTTCAGGAAGATCGATCCCGCCTCGATGCCGACGAAGTGAAAGCCGAGGAACAGCGTTGGCGGCAGATCGGGATCGGTGAGATCGACGGCGCTATCGAGCTGGATCAGCTTCTCGAGCTTCTTCGCCGAGCCGAACCATTGCACGCTGCGCTCCACATAGCTGCGGATCGCGTGACGGAAATGCTTCTGCGCGA
The DNA here is from genome assembly GCA_029439525.1 of Caballeronia sp. BR6202001591004. Classification (GTDB taxonomy): domain Bacteria; phylum Pseudomonadota; class Gammaproteobacteria; order Burkholderiales; family Burkholderiaceae; genus Caballeronia. The sequence goes on along the minus strand of JAQFVJ010000083.1, from coordinate 8,462 downwards.
TGTCTTCGCGCTTTTCGTCGGACCACTCGGGGAAGCACAGCTTGAGGTTGGTATGGACGATGCGCTTGCGGCGGCTGGGAATCTGATAGAGCAGCCAGCCGAGCGCATCACCGAAACGCGCGGTGGTGCCGTAAGGGATGATCGCCAGAAACTTGAGAAACGCGATGGCGAGCGCAACGCCGATCCGCCCTAGCATGACGAAGTGCTCCAGCGAACATACCGGGGACCGTATTGAACGGAAGATTGTTGCGGGACGAATGACGACAGCAAACCGTTCGGCTCTGTGAAAAAACGGCAAACCGGTATAATAAAACCTTCGCCGAGTTAATGGACAACTTGCGGGGCGAAGCCAGTCAGGCGCGTTCATCTTTGTATGAAGCACCGCTGGAGAAATTGATTTCCGCTAAAGCGTCGCCGCTTCAAACTCCGAACGAAGTCGGCTACGTGATTACCAACCGTACTCAAACAGGAGTCTGAAGCGTGTCGAACGACTATCTCTTTACTTCCGAATCCGTTTCCGAAGGCCATCCGGACAAGGTCGCTGACCAGATCTCCGACGCCATCCTCGACGCCATCCTCACGCAGGACAAGTACTCGCGCGTCGCGGCCGAAACCCTCTGCAATACCGGTCTCGTCGTCCTCGCGGGCGAAATCACGACCACTGCCAACGTCGACTACATCCAGATCGCGCGCGACACCATTCGCCGCATCGGTTACGACAATACGGACTTCGGTATCGACTATCGCGGCTGCGCGGTGCTCGTCGCTTACGACAAGCAATCGCCGGATATCGCGCAAGGCGTGAACAAGGCGCACGACGACAATCTCGATCAGGGCGCTGGCGACCAGGGCCTGATGTTCGGCTATGCATGCGACGAAACGCCCGAACTCATGCCACTGCCGATCTATCTGTCGCACCGTCTGGTCGAGCGTCAGGCGAATCTGCGCCGCGATGGCCGTCTGCCCTGGCTGCGTCCGGACGCGAAGTCGCAGGTCACCGTGCGTTATGTCGACGGCAAGCCGCACTCGATCGACACCGTCGTGCTGTCGACGCAGCACGCGCCGGATATCGATCTGCCGCAACTGCGCGAAGCCGTGATCGAAGAAGTCATCAAGCCGACGTTGCCGGCGGATCTCATCAAGGACGACATCAAGTATCTGGTGAACCCGACGGGCCGTTTCGTCATCGGCGGTCCGCAGGGCGATTGCGGTCTGACCGGCCGCAAGATCATCGTCGATACGTATGGCGGCGCGGCGCCGCACGGCGGCGGCGCGTTCTCGGGCAAGGATCCGTCGAAGGTCGACCGCGCGGCGGCTTACGCTGGCCGTTATATCGCGAAGAACATCGTCGCGGCGGGTCTCGCATCGCGCGCGCTGATTCAGGTCTCGTACGCCATCGGCGTGGCGCGTCCGACCTCGGTGATGGTCAACACCTTCGGCACGGGCCGCGTGCCGGATTCGGAAATCACCCGGCTGGTCGCGGAGCATTTCGATCTACGTCCGAAGGGCATCATCCAGATGCTCGACCTGCTGTGTCCGATTTATGAGAAGACCGCGGCATATGGTCACTTCGGCCGTGAAGAGCCGGAATTCTCATGGGAAGCCACAGACAAGGCGCTCGCACTCGCGGAAGCCGCCGGTACGGAGCCGGTCGCAAGCGTGGGCATAAAGGTGCGTCGCCTCATGGGGAATTCGAGGCAAGATAAAACCGGCAAGCATCGTGCTTGCCGTTTTTTTATGTCGATGCGAAAAGTGGAACGATAACGCCACGCGACTACAAGGCGTCGATCGGCAGAGAAAGACTCAATGTGCGGCGAACGCGTACCAGCCTTCGCTGCTCGTCGACAGACGTCGCGGACGGCGGCTCGTCAGTGCAGCGGCTTTGGGTTTCGCGGGCCGCGAAGGGAACGACGGCGCGCGCAACGGAGCCGGACGGCGCAACAGCGCCCTTAACTGACACCTTGCGCGATACGGCCTGCACGCGCAAATTGAAGAAGAAACCGCGAAACCACGAGCGAATGCCATCGACCGGGTGCACGTTCTTGATCTGCTCCGTAAGCGCTTGCGCGCGCGGAATGATGGCGCAGCGCGCGGATCATGCCGCGTTTGGCAGGGCGCGCGGCGCGCGAGGCCACTCGAGAGAGGCCGATAGCGATTCGGTGGTTCATATGAGCTGGGAGAGTCGGTTGCCTGCTTCGAACTCAGTTCAAACTCGAGTCCAAACGTGAAGCAAACTCGACGATAGTCGTCTCAAAAATAGCGTTCAACAATTCAATTCAACAGGGTTCATGAAGTTGCACCGAACGGAGCGGCCCAATTTAACGAACCATTACTACTCCGGTAAGTCCGCGTTTTCCGTAGGAAATGTTAAGCGAACGTTTTATCAGGAATCCGCATCGCCGGACGGTTCGGGCCTTTGCGCGATACTGGATTTACAATTGACGTGTCGCGCTGATTCTGCCGATTAGTCGGGACAGATAGTGTCTTTCGCTACGAAAAGAAAATGTCAGATCAAAATTTGCTTCATTCAAAGAAAGAGCAGGTGCACGCGTTTCGCGAAACGGGTTTTGTCGTCGTGAAGGGACTCGTTCCCGACACGCGTCGGCAAGCCATTCTCGATGTCGCGCGCCAGCAGTTGGCGCAAGCGGCAGCGCCGCTCCAATTCGAAGCCAATCTGCGCTATCCCGGCGCGCCGGATTCGAAGGATGCGCCAGGCGGTCACACCGTGCGTCGTCTGCTGGATGCTTACGGGCGGGATCCGCTTTTCGCCGATTGGGCAACATCGGCCGAGATTCGCGGCTGGATGGAGCTGTATTTTGGTGAGACGGCTTACCTTTCGCGCGCGCATCACAACTGCGTGATGACGAAACATCCCGCGTACGGCAGCCTAACCGGCTGGCATCGCGATGTGCGTTACTGGTCGTTCGAGCGTGACGATCTGGTGTCGGTATGGCTCGCGCTCGACAACGAGGCGGTGGATAACGGCGCGCTGTGGTTCGTGCCGGAATCACACAAGCTGGCGTTCACGTCGGAACGCTTCGACGAGGCGAAATTCTTCCGCGCCGATACACCTGAAAACACCGCGCTGATTCACCAGGCGGTGTCGCCCGAACTGGAGCCGGGCGATGTCGTGTTCTTCCACTGCAACATGCTGCATTCGGCGGGCAAGAACCTCTCCGATCAGGTGAAGTTCTCGCTCGTCACCACGTATCGTGGCGCTAGCAACGCGCCGCTGCCCGGCACGCGTTCCGACTCGAAGCCGGAAATCGCGCTGGTCTGAAGGTCGTGGGAATCAGCGCTTTGAGGGAATCGCGAGGCCGATCAGCCCCGCGAGCAAAGCGATCACGCCGCCCGCGATCAGCCAGATGCTCTTGTTCGTGGGCGAGCCGGTGAAGAAGCGCGAAAAATCACTCGACAACGAGTGAAACGATTGGCTGCCGAAATACAGTAGGATGACGTCGCCAACCAGCAGCGCTACGCAAATGGCTCGATTCATATGCAAGTTGTCTTTGTGTAAGTGTAAGGCGTCTTCGATTATCCCGTAATCGCCCCGGTCAACCCAAAACGCTCAAGCGGCATCCGGTTTCGCTTCGCGCGTGAGTGGCTGGATTTTCCGCAGCAGATCCGCCTGCACATTCGGATGATCTTTCGAGCTCGTCCACGCGCCGACATTGAACTTGATGCCGGTGTCGGTGTAATCGGTCACCGCGACCCACGGGGCGCTCGGCCCATCCTGCACGATTCGCGAGTCTTCGTCGGATCAGCCTGCGCAACTCCGACAGCACGTGCTCGACGCTCAGGCCATACTGCGCCATGAAGTTGATGACGACGCGACGACGATCGTTCGCGCTGTAGTTGGTCACCGCGTTCGACCAGATGGAGACTGTTCGGCACATACATGACGATGCCGTCGCTCTTCGTCAGACGAGTGGTGGAAGAGGCTGATTTCGTTCACCGTGCCCGTCGTCGTACCGGCGCCTTCGATGTAATCGCCGACGCGAAACGGCCGCAGCAGCAACAGCATCAGGCCGGCCGCGATTTTCTGCAGCGTTCCCTGAAGGGCAAGACCGATGCCCAGTCCCGCCGCACCCAGCACGGTCAGAATGCTCGCTGCCGCGATGCCCAGCTGCCACGATGGCGACCACGCGGATGGCCCACATCGCGACGCTGGCGAGCACTGGCGTCAGCTTGGCATCGACATGCGTGCGGGGGCGCGCGCGCCGCAAGCGCGTTAGCAACGATGTTCGAGATCCACCAGCCAACCGCGAGAATGACGATTATCAGGATATCGATGCCGTACGTCACAGCGAGGGCCGCGAAGGAATCGTAGGCGGGGCGTATTCTGTCCATCGGTCGTGCTCCTTGTTACGAGAATTGGTCCAGCGGCGCGCGTGATCGTTCCCTAAGCGTTTCTTTGCTGGCCATTCGTCCGATGCCCGAATAGCGGGACGTCGCATGCCGAGTCTTCGCGATCGGGCCGATTGCTGTACCATGACCGGCCTCGTTCAGCAATCGGCGACTATTGGCGATGCGAAAATCGCGCCACGCCGGGTTCTGTCCGTGCCGTCCAACGATCATCCGAAATCGCAATCCGCAGAGGAAATACGTCATGGCTTACGAAGCAGCTTCCGAGCGCTATACGCAAATGCAATTCCGTACCTGTGGCAAGAGCGGGCTGAAACTGCCTGCGCTGTCGCTCGGGCTTTGGCACAACTTAGGCGATACCACGCCGATCTCCACGCAACGTGAGATTTTGCGCGCTGCTTTCGATCTGGGTGTGACGCACTTCGATCTGGCGAACAACTTACGGCCCGCCGTATGGCAGCGCCGAAATCAACTTCGGCCGCATCTGCGTCAGTCGGGCGGTGGATCGCTCAAACAATCGCATCTGAGCGAGGAAAACCTCGCGCACGTACGCAAGCTCAACGATCTCGCGCAGATGGCGCTGGCGTGGGCGCTGCGCGGCGGGCGCGGTCAGTGCTGATCGGCGCGAGCCACGCGGAGCAGGTCGCGGAGAACGTCGCGGCGCTGAAAAACCTCGTGTTCTCGAAGGAAGAATTCGCGGAAATCGACCAGCACGCGCAGGAAGGCGGCACCAACCTGTGGGAAAAGCCGTCGACGGATCAGCGCATCTAGAATCGTCCAGCGTTTGGCTTGTCCCTTCCGGCCTGTCGCCAGAAGGGATTTTCGAGATGAGCGCGGCATCCATTACTATCATTCGGACTCGGCGGACAATGCGTCCGTCGCGCGCCGCAGTCTGGTAGTGCCAATTAGCCAGTAGGCCGATCGCGGCCTAGCCAGCCATCGAATCGGTGCGCTTTGACGCAGCGCATACCGCCATGCGACGCGCAACTGCTATCGGATTAGAATATCCGATTTGCGCCGGGCTGCCTGGCTTGCGTCATGAGCGCGAGTAGGAGCGCTCCTTGGGCGTCGTCATTCAGCGGTTCGCGTCGCGCGTCGAAAGAAATGGCGCGCATCAGCCCAATCGATCGTCCTGGAGAGCATGCGCTCGCGCCTTTGGCGCCCGCCGCGGCTCACACCGTCGCCCGCGTCACATTTTCGCATAGTCCAAGAAGCCATGAGCAACCTTAATTCTCAAATCGTTCTGAGCGTCCGCCACTGGACCGATACGCTCTTCAGTTTCACCTGCACCCGCGATGACTCGTTCCGTTTCGAGAACGGCCAGTTCACGATGGTGGGCCTCGAAGTCGAAGGCAAGCCGCTGCTGCGCGCCTACAGCCTCGCGAGCGCGAACTACGAAGAGCATCTGGAATTTTTGGGCATAAAGGTGCTGGACGGCCCGCTCACGTCGCGCCTTCAGCATCTGAAGGTGGGCGATTTCGTGCTAATCGGCAAGAAGCCCACGGGCACGTTGGTTGCGGATAACCTGCTGCCCGGCAAGACGCTGTGGCTGTTGTCGACCGGCACGGGACTCGCGCCGTTCATGTCGATAATCAAGGACCCGGACGTTTACGACCGCTACGAAAAGATCGTGCTGACGCACACCTGCCGTTTCGTCGACGAACTCGTGTACAAGGATTTCATCACCGAGCACCTTCCGGCGCACGAGCATATCGGCGAGATCGTGTCGGAGAAGTTGGTGTACTACCCGACGGTCACGCGCGAGGAATTCGCGAACCGCGGCCGTATCACCGATCTGATCGAAACCAAGAAGCTGTTCGCAGACCTCGCGATGGAGCCGTTCTCGATCGAAAACGACCGCGTCATGCTTTGCGGCAGCCCGCACATGCTGCACGACACCCGCGAACTGCTCGACTCGACGGGTTTCGAGGAAGGCAGCAACAACAAGCCGGGTCATTATGTCGTGGAGAAGGCGTTCGTCGGCTGAGATTGCCAGACGCGTCAGACGCAGAAAACCGGAGCCAATGCGCTCCGGTTTTTTTCGCCCGGACGTCATTACAAAATTCCGGCTTGCCGAAATGGAAAGTAGGACTTCTTCCTACAGATTTTTCGCACCAGACTTCGCAAAAAACATGAAGTTCGTGCGTTGAAGGCTCTCACTCTCAATGCGAGGAATGTGAATGAAACCGTCAGCCACGCTCACGCCTGATGAGAACGCGATTCGCCCCGCGCTGCCGCGCGGGGTTTCGTCATCGCCGGAAATTGCCGGCTCGCCGTTTTCCGCGCTGATCGACGCGAAGCTCGAAGGCGACCGACGGATCGAAAAGCTCGCGGCGCGTGTGCGCGATGTCGCCGATACGTGTCACCGCATCGGCGAAGGACTGTACGAGCCGTCATTCGGTGCGGGCGTCGCTGCGGCGTTGTCGGACTGGATCGCCGACTTCGGCGCGCACACGGCGATTCGAATCGACTTCTCCTGCTAGCCCGACGCCCCGCTCGACCGTCTGCTGTACGATTTCACCATCGCGCTGTTCCGCGTGATGCAGGAAGCGCTCGGCAACGTCGCGCGACATGCCTGCGCCAGGCACGTGAGCGTGAATATCGCCGTCGATGCCCAGGCGGTGACGCTCGTCGTCGAAGATAATGGCGTCGGTATCAGCGCGGTCGCGCGTCGCAAGGCCGGGCGCTTTGGCTTGTCCGGCATGCGCTCGCATTGCGAAGCGCTCGGCGGCAGCCTGCGCGTGGCGTCGGCGAAAAGCGGTGGCACCAGCGTGTACGCGCACCTGCCGCTCGGCGGCTCGGCGCGCCGCATGCTTCGCGCGGTCAACGCATGACGCCGCATGGGTCGCTCAGGGTTCTGCTCGCGGACGATCACGCCATCGTGCGGCGTGGCGTCGCGCAACTACTGGTGGAATTCGGCGCCGCATCCGGGGTGTTCGAAGCCGAGACTGGCCGCGAAGCGCTCGCACTCGCCTCGTGCGGCCCATTCGGCGCGACGCGCCGCGCCTGCCGGTGCTGATGTTCTCGATGTACCGCGAGGATCAATACGCGGTGCGCGCTGAAGGCGGGCGCGTCGGACTATCTGTCGAAGACGGCGAACCCGACGCTGATGATCGGCGCGATCCGCCAAGTGGCGGCCGGCCGCAAATACGTCAGCCCCGGAATGGCCGAAGCGCTCGCGACCACGTGTCGCTCGACAGCGAGCACATGCTGCATGAAACGCTGTCCGACCGCGAATTCCAGACGCTGTGCATGCCCGCATCCGGGAAACGATTGACGGACATTGCGCACGCATTGTCGCTTTCTGTGAAAACGGTAAGTGTTTATCGTGCACGGTTGCTCGACAAAATGAAGCTTGCGAATTCACGCCGAGCTCACTTTTTTTTCTATGTGATGAGCAATCGGCTCGTCGATATGAGAACCTGGCGATCGTCGGATGACGTCCAACACGCAATTTTATCTTGTTTAAGATAAATTTTGAGTGAACTATAAGAATTTACCATAAGCGTGCGCTGCTTGCCCAATTTTCTGGGCAGACTCGGAATCTCTGTTAGAATATCAGAATTTACCGAGGCAGGGCGCACGCGAGCGCCGGTAGGAGACTCACTGAAATGTCATTGTTCCGTAAGAAAAATATCGAGCACATGCTGGCCGGCGCGCAAGGCTCGTCGTTCAAGAAAACGCTCGGCACGCTCGATCTGACCTTTCTGGGGATCGGGGCCATCATCGGCACGGGTATTTTCGTGCTGACCGGAAAAGGCGCGCTGCAGGCCGGTCCCGCGCTTACGCTCGCCTTCATCGTCGCGGCCATCGCCTGCGGGCTGGCCGGTCTGGCGTATGCGGAATTCGCGTCCGCCGTTCCGGTCGCGGGTTCCATCTATACGTATTCGTACGCCACGCTCGGCGAGCTCACCGCGTGGATCATCGGCTGGGATCTGATGCTCGAATACGGTCTCGCGACTTCGGCCATTTCGGTCGGCTGGTCGGGTTATCTGCAATCGTTGCTGGCGGGCTTCGGCATTCACCTGCCGACCGTGCTGACGGCCGCGCCCGGCGCGGGTCCGAATCACGTCACGTATTTCAACCTGCCGGTGTTC
>JAQFVJ010000082.1 GCA_029439525.1 Caballeronia sp. BR6202001591004 | reverse complement strand
CGCAGCCGCCACATTAGCGCTTGCCAGGATAGCCTTCCGCATACTTGTTGGTGAGCACCGTGCCCTGCGCCTCCATCACGGCGGACGACACGATGTTCTCGGAAGCGAGAGTTCGATCTGCGTCTGCTGACGTCGCAACTCCAGCGCGATTTCCGATGCGATCACCGAATCGCGGCCATGCAGCGATTCGGTGAAGTAACGCGCGCTGTCGCTGACTCTCTCGTTCACTTTCTCGTTCACTTGAAGGACTCCGTATGAATTACTGTCGCAGCCACGCCTTGAGCTTGTCGGGGATGCGCATCGACGAACTTCTTTGCGACGGCGGCGTAATCGTTCGTGCTGTTGCCGTCGAATTCGATGGCCTCGACATCGGCAAGCGTCAGCTTGAAGTGCTTGAAGAAGACATCGGCGCGCGAAAACTTGCCGGCGAACTGCTTCGATGCGAACGCGTGAATCTGTTCCTCACCGCCCAGCGTGCCCTTCGGGTCCTTCAGATAGCGCATCTGCCATTTCTGGAACAGCCAGTGCGGGCTCCACACGGTCGCGACGATCCACTGCGACTGATACACGCGCTGCATGGCGGCGAGCATGCCGGCCTCGCTCGCGGATTGCAGCTTGTAGCCGGACAGGTCGTATGCCTTCAACGTCTTTTCCGATGCCTGCATCAGACCGCCGCCCGGTTCGATGCCTTGCACCACGCCATTGAACTTGCTCTGCACGTCCGGCTTGGCGAGATCGCGCAAGGTCGCGACCGCCGTATCGCGCGCATCGACCAGCACGGATTCGAGCAAATCGAGCGCATCCGCCCGCAGCCGCAATTCGCGATGACGGTTCTCCATCTGCTCGATGGCCGCATCGGCCTGCGCGAGTTTCTCGCCGATGCCCGATGCGCCCAGCGCCTCCAGCCGCGCGCGAAGCTGCGCGACGCACGATTGCCGATCCGCCTGCGCGCTGCGCTGGTGCTCCGCCGATTTCGCGTATCGCTGCGCTTCCGCGGCCGAGTCTTCGAGCTGCGCAGCGTCAAGTTTCTTCGCGCATTCGTCGAGTTCGCGCGCATAGCCTTTGAGCAACGCATCCTTTTCGACGAGCTGTGTCCGACGGTCTTCGGCGGCCGCGCACGAAATCCGGCTCTGCGAGACGCGCCTCGTTGATCGCGAGGCGATCGCGCACCGACTGCTCGGCGGCCTGCGCCTTCACCTTCTGCTCCGATGCGCTCGAATGCGCCGAACGCGCTCTTTGCATCGGCAATCGGCAACGCGCCCGCGACATCGGCCAGATTCGCGCGCCGCTCTTCCAGCGCGCGAAGCCGTGTGCGCTGCACGAGCTGATCGCGCAACGCCATCGATACCGTCGGGCGCGTGATGCTCGAGCGTGCGCGCATGACCGGCCTTCTCGGCGGTGAGCGCCTGCCACTTCTCGTGACGTGCCTGAGCCTGCGCGACGCCCGGCACGCCGAGTTCCTCTAGCAAACGCGCATGCTCGCTTTCGAGCGCGAGCAATTCGTCAATAAGCGCGGACAGATTCGTCTCACCCGGCTTGATGACCAGTTCACCGATGCCCGGCAAGCTCAGTGTCTTTTCGCTTTCGAGCAGCAATTCGCCGTGACCTTCGATCGTTTTGCCATCGACATCGATCGCACGCGTCAGGCGATATTCGATACGTGTGAGCGCCGCGTCGCGGCGCGCCTGCAACGGCACCATCTTTTCCGCGACGGTACGCAGACGCTTGAGCGCGGCCCCATCGATTTCGATGTTCGCGGCCTGCGCCGTCAGCGCCTGAACATCCGCATGCGCGGCTTCGGCTTTGGCGAGCGCGCCTTCGAGACACGCGATGTCGGCGCGATATAGACCGATCTGATGATCGAGGTCCGTAGCCGTCACCGCCGCGTTCACGCGTTCATGCGCGGCGTGGGCATCGTCGTGATGCTTCTGCGCCTCGGTCACCGATGCGGCGGCGTGACGCAAAGTCTCATTCGCTGCCGCGACTTCGGCCTGCGCGATGTCCAGCAATGTGCGGTCGCGGCTCACAGCGGCTTCGAGTTCGGCGGCGGGCTTTTCCTGTTGCAGCACGTCCGCGGGTTGCGCCTCGACAAGTTCGATGCGGCCCAGCAATGCCTGCCGTTCCTGCTTCAGCGTGGCGAATGCTTCGGCGTGCTTGTGTGCATCGGCGGCTTTCTGTTCGGGCGCTTCCTCGATGGCGACCTGCACTGCTTGCGCATCCGACAATGCGGCGCTGCCCGTCATACGTGTTGCGCTGGGTCAGCGGCGCGTGCAGCAGCGCGAAACCGGCATCGTCGAGCAGCGTCACACCCGGTTCGAGCAACAAACGCACGTTCGCGGGCACGCAGTTCAGACGCACGGCGCACGTCCACACGCTTTCCGCCAGCGCGGCGTCGTGATTGCCGGGCAGCATGAACCACGGTCCCGAATACAATACGCCGCGAGCGCTGCGAACAGCGTGCGGATGACAGTGTCCGAAACCGTCTGCTGATCGAACACATCGTCTGCGACAAGCAACTCGTCGACCTTTCGCTCGACGGCAAGCGACGCGATGCGCCTGACCGTTTCATAACGCGCTTCAGTCAGATGGGCGGCTTCTTCGGCGCTGAATTGTCCGAATTGCGTGCCTATCTGCCAGTCCGCGGTGTGCAGCAATCTCATTTCGTGGATCCTTGCAGGTCGAGCCTCGATGCAAAAGCGTCCGATTCTAGCGGACACGCAGCGCCGCGCCTTCAGGCGAGGACGACGATTGCAGCATGCGACCGGGACACACGATGTCGCATTCCGCCGCAACGCGGGCATGGAGTCCACTTCTACATCGCGCCGTCAGGCGAATGCCGAATGTCGCAACGCGGCGGCGTTAAACTAACATGTAGTTTCCGATCAAAAACAGTTGAATGGGCTGTGCTGCTCGTGGCAGGCTCGCACTCAGCTCAACTCTCCTTAGCGCGCGATGAAACTCGAAACGATCTGGCCGGAAGAGTGCTTTGGTTGCGAAGGCTGGCGCGGCGACATGACGGCGCGCATCGCCGGTTTCGACTGGACGAACACGGTGCTCGGCCCGATCGAACAGTGGTCGAAGAGCCTGCGCGCCGCCGTGCTGCTGTTGCTCGCCTCGCCGGCGCCGCTCGTCATGTGTTGTGGGGACGCCCCGGCACGATGATCTACAACGACGCGCGTACTCGGGTTTCGCGGGCGGGCGTCATCCGTTTTTGCTCGGTAAGCTGGTGGAAGAAGGCTGGCCGGAGATCGCCAATTTCAATCGCAACGTGGTCGATACCTGCCTGTCCGGCGCGACCCTTTCCTATACCGACAAACGCCTGACACTGCACCGCAACGGCCGCCCCGAAGACGTGTGGATGGACCTGCATTACAGTCCCGTCGCGGAAGACGACGGCCGACCTGCCGGTGTCATCGCGATCGTCTTCGAGACGACCGGCAAGATTCTCGCAGAGCAGCGGCGCACCATCGCCGAGGACAAGCTGCACAAGCTCACGCAGAACCTGGAAGAGCGTGTGGTGGAAGCCGTCACCGCGCGCGTCGAGGCGGAAGACCGCTTCCGTCAGGTGCAGAAGCTCGAAGCCATCGGCAACCTGACGGGCGGCGTCGCGCACGACTTCAACAACGTGCTGCAAATTATTTCCGCCAACCTGCAACTCATCGAACTGAAGTCGAAGGACAATCCCGACCTGCTGCGCCGCCTGCGCGTGGTGAGCGATGCCGTCTCGCGCGGCGGCAAACTCGCTTCGCAGATGCTCGCCTTCGCGCGTCGCCAGCCGCTCAATCCGGATGTCGTGCGCTCCTCGAAGCTGATCGAAGATATGTGCGAGTTTCTCCAGCGAGCGCTGGGACGCGATCATCGCCGCCAACCTGAGGCGCGGCCTTTCATGCGCGTCGCGCTACCCGACATGCGCGCGCGGTTATGGGCGCGTCATCAATATCGCGTCGGTGCACGGGCTGGTCGGCTCGGTCGGCAAGTCGGCCGTGGCGGCGAAGCACGGCATCATCGGCCTGACCAAGGTCGCGGCGCTGGAGAACGCGCGCTCGGGCGTGACCGTCAACGCCATCTGCCCGGGCTTCGTGCATACGCCGCTGGTGCAGAAGCAGATCGACGATCTCGCCGCGCGCGACGGTCTCTCGCAGGACGACGCGCGCGCGAAGCTGCTCGGTGAAAAACAGCCGTCGGCGCAGTTCGTGACGACCGAGCAGATCGGCGAGCTGGCAGCGTTCCTCTGCTCCGATGCCGCGAGCAAGATGCGCGGCGCGGAATTGAAGATCGACGGCGGCTGGAGCGCACAATAACAAATGGCCGGCGCGTCGCACAAAACCACGCGCCGGTCATGCAGATGCAACCAAACGTTGCAGTGGCGCGTGCCGGGCGGCCGCGCTTGATACCATCGGAACATAGACACGAAGGAGCGTCCCCAATGACCGCTGAGAACAATCGCGCGGAAGAAGCGCGAGCGATGGAACGAATCGCCACCGCGACGCGGCAGGTGCAGGCCGCGTTTCTCAGACTGCAAAAGAAAAGCACTTTCTGCCCGAAGGCGACGGCCGTCCCGGCCAGATGGCGTTGGGACGCCGCCTTGCAGGAACTCGAAGACGCGTAAGCTACTTTTGACACCATGCTGAACGATCTGTTCGACGGCAATCGCTGACACCGGCCGGCGAGCTATTCGCCCGCATCTTTACGCGTTGCCCAGCTCCGGCAAGTCCGCGCGCGATGTGCCCGGCGCGGGCGGCCCGATCAGCGCGGCTTCGCTGTCCGGCGCGTTGAGTCCCCCGCCCACGGCACGCCGTCGCTGGACCGACCGCCGCCGCGAACACCACCGCGACCAGCGCAGCGATCCACGTGCCGACGTAGGGCACTAAGCGAAGCAGCGCCGTCACCACGCCGAACAGCAGGCCGGGCACGCCGATGATCGTCAGCCTGATCGAAATGACGATGCCCACGCCCACGTTAATGCCGAGCTGCGCGAGGAAATAGCGCGACAGGCGTTTGGCGGCCTCGTCCATCGCGGTGGTAGCGCGGTGAAAATCGCGCGAGCCAAACAAAGCAGCGGATGAGGCGATCGCGCAAGTTCTCGCGTGCAGGATAAAGATCGCGGACCACCAGCACGATGCCCATCGTCTCCAGCGGGCTGATGACCGGCGACAGAAAACGCTACGCTAGTTCCAGCGGCACGCGGCTCGTGCACTTCGACCGGCATCGGCTGATCGATCGGCGACAACGCGAGATTGTTCTCGTCCTTGCGCGGCTCCTGCTCGCGCGTCGGCGACAGGCGTTTGAGCGCGGACGATGCGCGGCCGAGATACTCGTCGGCGCGTCCGATGGTCACGCGCTGCACGGTGTCGATCTTGTGCTCGATGGCCACCTGATGCTTCGGCAAATCGCTCGCCAGTTGCGCGACCTGCGCGCCGATCAGCACGGTGAGCGCGTTCGCCACCGCGACGATCATTCTGCGCACGGCGCAGCACCGACGGCACCTGCCCGAGCCGCAACCGCCGCAACATATCGACGAACGGCACGAGCAGAAACGACAGCAGGATCGCAAGGATGATCGGGATCATCACCGCGCGCCCGAAGTACAGCGCGCAGATCACGATGACGCCCGTCACCAGCAACGCCAGCGCGCGCAGGCCCGGCGCCTCGGGGTGGGCAGAATCTTGGCGGGTAGACGGCGTGGCGCGGGGACTTGCGGCATGGATCGGCTCGCTGCGGTGACGCGTGAAGGGACACGCGGAAAGCATGCGTGATTCACCCATGATGCCACGCCGCACTCTGGCTAGTTTTTGTCGGTCAAGCAAGGCGCATACTGCCGGGGAAATTTCGGTGAGTCTATTCGGGAGACGGTGAGCCGTGCAATGCGTGCAAAGGTGGGGGAATCTGGGAATATCCGCTCGTCTATCGCGGTCATCGAAACAAACAGTTGGAAACGCGGACATGCCGCATGCGAAATTCCTTGTCCCGTCTCACGATTGCATGCCAACGGAAAACATCATGGAAGTCGAATCACCCTGCATCAAGATTTGCGAGTTCGACAAGAAGACCGGTCTGTGCATCGGCTGTCTGCGCACGAAGAACGAATACAAGCAATGGAAGAAGCTGAAGAACAAGCAGCGCGCGCATCATCGATGAACGGCCCAAGCGCAAGGCGGCACTAAAGATGAACAAGTAAGGTAAGGCGACAAAGGCTGGACTGGTCGGCGGTAGGGAAATGACCGACGCCCGCACACCGCAGGTCTACACTGAATTTTCGCGGCCGCGTTTTTTCAGGCGCGGCGCGATTCGCGAAGAGTCCATCATGAGAGTCCATTCCAGACCATGCGCGGTTCTGATCGCCGCTTCGTCGCTATTAACGGCCGCCGCGTGCACGCCATTCCATCCGTCGAGCGCGGAAACCGATATGTACGCGCCGCCGAACAGCACCGCGCTGATGCCGAACGCGCCGGTCGGCAGCTAGTATCCGACGCACGGCAATGCGCAGGCGGGTGAGTTGAATCTGAATCCGAGCGATCCGCGCGCGCAACTCGTCAATGGTCTGCCAAACAACGCAGGCGGTGGCGGCTAGGGCTCGCCGCTGGCGGGCAACAAGGCCAACGTTACGGCAGCAGAACCAAGACGCGCCGCGCGGGCGTGAGTTTATAAGTGCTCGCATACTCACCATTCTCGGAATCGAGAACAGTGATTTGATTTTTCTCTTGTATTCAACTTATATGAGGACCCGTACTGAGTGACAGAAGCCGGGAAGAAGCCGGGACGTCTCTGGCCCTCGCTCACAGTGACCTTGCCATGAAGCTCGACCATCACCCGCTGTCCGGCCACGTGCACCGCGCGCGCCTTTTTCTGAACCTGCTCGGCGTCGAGCACGAAGCCATCGAAGTCGATCTCGCCACCGGCGCGCACAAGACGCCGGACTATCTGGGCCGCTTCGGGCAGATTCCGGTGCTGGTCGATGGCGAGCGCGTCATTTCCGATTCCAACGCGATCCTCCTCGTTTATCTGGCGAAGAAGTCCGGCGACACCCGCTGGCTGCCCGATACGCCCTATGAAGCCGCCGCCGTGCAGCGCTGGCTTTCTCGGTCGCGGCGGGACAGATCGCGTTCGGCCCGGCGGCGGGGCGGCTCATCACCGTGTTCGGCGCAAAGTTCACCGCCGACGAAGTGATCGCCCGCGCGCACGCCGTGCTGAAAATGATCGACGGGGAATTGCAGAGCCGCGACTGGATCGCCGATATTGGCGCATCGCATCCGACGATTGCGGATGTCGCGCTGTACAGCTATATCGCGCGCGCCGGAAGGCAACGTCGATCTGTCGGCGTATCGCAATGTGGATGCGTGGCTGTGTCGTGTCAAAGCGCTGCCGCGCTTCGTGCCGTTCGCGCAGACGAAGATCGGTCTCGCCGCTTGAGCATCGCTCACCACGTCGTGTCATCGAGAGGGCAGCGATCATGAATGTGAATGCCATCGCGCAATCCGAAGCCGAAGTCGAAGCCGTGCGTTCGCCGTGGCATAGCGGTGAAATCGCGTTGCAGAAGAACGCCGGCGCCTACGAGCGCATGAACGAGATGGGCAAGCGCGTCGTGCGCAAGCTATATGTGTGCCGGACCAGCATCGGCAATTCTTCGCGCAGTTACCGTTCGCGGTATTCGGCAGCGTCGATGCGAACGGCGACCCGTGGGGACGATGCTCGCGGGCAAGCCCAGCTATGCACACGTTCGACGACAAGACGCTCGACGTGACGCATCTACGCGACCCGCTCGATCCCGCCGATGCCGGCATGGACGATGGCCGGTCCATCGGCATGCTCGGCATCGAGTTGCACACGCGCCGCCACAATCGCATGAACGGCGTGCTACATCGCGTCGATGGGAACGCCAATGCGTTTCGCATCGCAGTCGAGCAGAGCTTCGGCAATTGCCCGCAATACATCCAGTTGCGCGATTTCGAGTTCGTGCGCGATCCGGCGCTGCCGTCGTCATCCGAGCCGATCGTCCTCGATGCATTGTCGCCGCGCCCGCGCGATGATCGAACAGGCCGATACGTTCTTCGTCGCGTCGTACTTTGATCGCGAGGACGTGCATCGTCAGGTGGATGTGTCGCATCGTGGCGGCAAGTCGGGTTTCGTGCGCATCGGCGAGGACGGCGCGTTCACTATTCCGGACTTCGCGGGCAATCTGTTCTTCAACACGCTCGGCAATATTCTCGTCAATAGACGTGCCAGGCTGCTGTTCGCGGACTTCGAAACAAACGACATGCTGCAACTTTCCGGTGAGGCCGAAATGCTGCTCGATTCGCAGGAAACCGCTGCGTTTCAGGGCGCGTAAAGACTGTGACGTTTCACGCCGCGACGCATCGTGCTGCGTCATGCCGCGCTGCCCTTGCGCTGGACGTTTCGCGAAGCAGACTGGTCGCCGAATTCGCTGATGACGGGCGACTAGCACACCGTCGCGGAGCGCCTCGAGGCGGCGGCGCTGGCGAATAAGTGGCGGCCGTTCCGCGTAAGCCGTGTCGTCGATGAAAGCGATGTGATCCGCTCGTTCTGGCTCGAACCGGTGGACGGTTCGGGCATCGTGCCGCATGCGGCCGGTCAGCACTTGCTGATTCGCGTGAGGTTGCCGGGCGATGCGAAGCCGATCTTGCGCACATACACGCTGTCGCTGGCGCCGTCAGACGGCGCTTATCACATCAGCGAGCGTGACGGACGCGTGTCGTCGCATCTGCACAATGCGCTCGATGTCGGCGATGTGATCGAAGCTCGCGCGCCCGCCGGCGACTAATCGACGCGCTCGAACGCCGTCCCACCGTGTTGCTGGCGGCGAGTGTCGGCATCACGCCGATGCTCGCGATGCTGCGGCACATCGTCTTCGAAGGCTTGCGCAAGCGGCGCGTGCGGCCGACGTGCCTGATCGTGTCGTCGCGCACGCTGGCGAACCGCGCGTTTTCGAAGGAAATCGATGAACTGGTGCAGCGCGCGGGCGGCGCAGCGCAGGTGATTCGCGTATTGAACGATACACAAGGTGCGGAGTTCAAGCGCGATTACGAGGTGTGGCGCATCGACATGGATCTGCTGACGAGCTTTCTGCCCTTCAACGATTACGACTTTTATCTGTGCGGGCCGGGCGCGTTCATGCAGTCGATCTACGACGGTTTGCGCGTGGTGAATCTGGTCGAGGAAGCCATCGATGTGGCCGTGCGGATCGCGCGGCTGCCGGATTCATCGCTGCAGGCGATTCCGGTCGGGCGCGTGGGGCGCGTACTCTGCGCTTCGCCCGCGTATCTCGCGGAGCACGGCGTGCCGAAGCATCCCGACGATCTCCACAAAGGGCACACGATCATCGCCGCGACCGGCTCGTCATCGCCGGCGGAATGGCGGCTTCAGGACGGCGAGCGGCAGATCCTCGTGCGCGCCGCGCCGCGTCTCACGACCACCAACGATTCGGCCATCGCGGCGGCGCGCGCGGGCTTCGGCATCGCGCGGCTGCTGTCGCAGAGAACGACGGCAGTCTGACGATCGTGCTCGATGACTTCGCGCCGCCGCCTGTGCCGATCCATCTCGTGCATCGCGAAGGTGTCACGCAGAAAGTGCGCGCGTTCCTCGAACTCGCCGTGGCGACACTGCGCGCCGAGCCTGCATTGCACTGACGTTGAGCAATCCGCGCTAAACACGCGCGACACGCGCCACATCATTGCAAATTCTTGCGGAGATCGAACGGCCGTTAGCGCACGTGCCGTGCAAAATCGCGGCAAACCATGCAACATAGCTGTCTCGACCGATCGTTCCGTTCATGGGCGATCCGGCTCATCGAACCTTCAACGGCTCACGCACCATGACGACCCAAACTTCTGCTACCAACGAGCGTCCGCTCGACATGATCATCTTCGGCGGCGGCGGCGATCTGGCGGCGCGCAAGCTGCTGCCCGCGCTGTACATGGCGGCCACGCACTGCAATCTGCCCGACGACACGCGCATTCTCGCCATCGGCCGCAAGGACTGGTCGCGCGAGGATTACCTGAAGAACTTCATGGAGGAACAAACGCGCCCGTTCATCGAAGCCGACGTGTTCGATGCCCAGTCGTGGGACAAATTCCTCGCGCTGTTCGACTATGTGCGCATCGACGTGGAAAACCCGTCGGATTTCAAGCGTCTCACCGAGGCCGTGCACCCCGGCTCGCAGCGCGTGTTCTATCTGTCGACGTCGCCGGAACTGTTCACGACCATCTGCGACAACCTCGCCGCCGCCGGCATCGTCAATGAAAACTCGCGCGTCGTGCTGGAAAAGCCGCTCGGTCACGATCTGGCCTCGGCGCGCTCCATCAACGATGCGGTCGGCAAGCACTTCAAGGAAGACCAGATTTATCGCATCGACCATTATCTCGGCAAGGAAACCGTGCAGAACCTGATGGTGCTGCGCTTCGGCAACGCCATTTTCAGGCCGCTGTGGCAGGCGCCGTACATCAAGAGCGTGCAGATCACCGTGTCGGAGACGGTCGGCGTGGGCAACCGCGCAGGCTTCTACGATCACACTGGCGCATTGCGTGACATGGTACAGAACCACTTGCTGCAACTGATGTGCATCGTCGCAATGGAGCCGCCCGTATCGCTCGATCCGGACGCGGTGCGCGACGAGAAGCTCAAGGTGCTGAAGTCGCTGCGCCCGATGACCGTCGCCGATATCGCGCG
The DNA here is from genome assembly GCA_029439525.1 of Caballeronia sp. BR6202001591004. Taxonomy (GTDB): domain Bacteria; phylum Pseudomonadota; class Gammaproteobacteria; order Burkholderiales; family Burkholderiaceae; genus Caballeronia. Next base: position 578 of record JAQFVJ010000082.1, on the reverse strand, counting down.
CGACACGGTGCGCGGCCAGTACACGGCGGGCGCGGTCGGCGGCGAGGCGGTGAAGGGCTATCTGGAAGAAGCCAACGTGCCGGCCGACAGCCGCGCGGAAACCTTCGTCGCGTTGCGCGCACATATCAACAACTGGCGTTGGGCCAACGTGCCGTTCTTCCTGCGCACGGGCAAGCGGCTGCAGAATCGCCGCTCGGAGATCGTCATCGATTTCGCGGACCTGCCGTTCTCGATCATTCCGGACGGCCCACGTCATTACGGCAATCGCCTGACCATCACCTTGCAGCCGGAAGAGTCCATCCAGCTTCAGATGATGGCGAAGGAACCCGGCAGCGGCATGCACATGCAGCCGGTGAACCTCAACCTCGACTTGCAGCAAGCCATGACGCAGCGTCGCGCGGAAGCCTACGAACGGCTGCTGATCGACGTGATCCGCGGCAGGCTCACGCACTTCATGCGCCGCGATGAACTGGAAGCGGCGTGGACGTGGGTCGGGCCGATTCTCAACGGCTGGAAGGAATTGAACGACCGGCCGCGCGGCTACACGGCGGGGACGTTCGGGCCGGCGGCATCGTCGG
>JAQFVJ010000081.1 GCA_029439525.1 Caballeronia sp. BR6202001591004 | reverse complement strand
CGTGTCCCTGCTGCCGAAAGCGTGGACGTCGCGCGCAGGCTACGCCGATGTCGCCCGTGCGCTCGAAGACGCGTCGGCGCCGACGGCGCAAGCCATTTTTGATGCCGTGGTGGCCGTGCGCCGCGCCAAGCTGCCCGACTGGACAAAGCTCGGCAACGCGGGCAGTTTCTTCAAGAATCCAGTGATAAGCGCGCAGGCTTTCGACGCGCTGAAAGAGCGCGAGCCGGATGTCGTGTCTTATCTGCAAGCCGACGGACAAGTAAAGCTCGCCGCCGGCTGGCTGATCGACCGATGCGGCTGGAAAGGGCGCGGCATCGGTGGCACGGCGGTGCACGACCGACAGGCACTGGTGCTGGTGAATCGCGGCGGCGCGACGGGCGCGCAAGTGCTCGAGCTTGCCGAAGTCATCAGGCGCGATGTGCTGGCGCGTTTCGGTGTCGAAGTGGAAATAGAACCCGTCTGCTTATAAAAACGCCGGTTCGAATGAACTGAAACCCGGCGTTTTCTCGAAAGTAAAAGCAGAAGCTCAGTGCTTGAACTTGCCCAGCAGCAGATACTCCATCAGCGCCTTCTGCACGTGCAGACGGTTTTCCGCTTCGTCCCATACGACGCTCTGCGGCCCGTCGATCACATCCGCGCTCACTTCCTCGCCGCGATGCGCCGGCAGGCAGTGCATGAACAGCGCATCCTTGTTGGCGCGCGCCATCATCTCGGCATCGACGCAATAATCCACGAACGCCTTCATGCGCACTTCGTTCTCCGCCTCGAAACCCATGCTAGTCCACACGTCGGTCGTGACCAGATCGGCGCCCGCGCAGGCCTCGTTCGGATCGTCGAATTCCTTATAGAACGGCTTGCTTTCCTCCGACACGAGCGCCTTGTCGAGCTTGTAGCCTTCCGGCGTCGACAGACGCAGCCTGAAGCCGAGAATCTGCGCCGCCTCGATCCACGTGTAGAGCATATTATTGGCGTCGCCGACCCACGCGACGGTCTTGCCCTGAATCGGCCCGCGATGCTCGTAGAACGTGAAGATGTCCGCCAGCACCTGACACGGGTGATATTCGTTCGTGAGGCCGTTGATGACCGGCACGCGCGAGCTTTCCGCGAAGCGCTCGATGATGTCCTGACCGAACGTGCGGATCATGATGATGTCGACCATGCGCGAGATGACCTGCGCGGAATCTTCGATCGGCTCGCCGCGGCCGAGCTGCGTATCGCGCGTGTTCATGAACACCGCGTGGCCGCCTAGCTGGAAGATGCCCGCTTCGAAAGACAGGCGCGTGCGCGTCGAATTCTTCTCGAAGATCATCGCGAGCGTGCGATCGTGCAGCGTATGGTAGGTCTCGTAGTTCTTGAACTTGCGCTTCAGGATGCGCGCGCGTTCGAGCACGTACTCATAGTCGTCGAGCGAAAAATCCTTGAACTGAAGATAGTGGCGAATTTTTTTAGAGGTCATGAAACGTAAGTGGCGGCTTCGGCCGAGCCGCATCGACGTATTCATCCTATCGAAGAGGCCGGACGGCGCTGCCGTCGGGAGTGGTATCCCGATCGAGCATAAAGGATTTTGAGAGCTTTGACGAGGCTCGCCAAAAGCTGAAAAGGGCGTTCGCAGGCCGCGCGAGCTTGTGTGCGCTGCGGAAAAGAGGACGCTGCTGTATAATTGCCGCTTGTTCGTTTCAACAACTCTGCAACATTCAGCACAGTTTCACGCGCATGTCCGGCGAAAGCTCGCAGCATTCGTCAGGTGCCTCGTTGCGCGCAGTGATTCCGCGGGGAACCCGTCGTGCTTCGAAATCCGCTTCGGCTCGTATTGCGTGGCGTCGCATGCGCGAATCGATCGGGCAGGCGCGCAGAGCGTGCCTGCCCGATCGTGATATGGCGGTGCGGTTCCGGGCGTCGATGTGCGTTCGCCGGTGCGCGCCACCGGCCGTTAAAAGGTATTGCTACATGGCTGAATCATCCCCTACCGAATACTTCATCCAAGGCATCACTTCGAACGGGAGAAAGTTTCGGCCGAGCGACTGGTCGGGGCGCCTGTGCGGTATGATGTCGGGCTTCGGGCCCAAGGCGAAAGGGCCGAACGCGCGTCTGCAATATTCTATTTACGTTCGCCCGACGATGATCGGCGACATCAATGTCGTGATTCTGGATTCGCGCCTGCGCGACATCGAGCCGATGGCCTTCGACTTCGTGCTGAACTTCGCGAAGAACAACGATCTCACCGTGACCGAGGCGTGCGAACTGCCCGCCGCATCACGCCACGCAAATCAAGCAGAAAGCCTGAGCCACGCGCCAGCGATCAAGACAACGCAAAAAAACCCGCCGAGTTTTACGCCCGGCGAGTTTTTTTTCGTTACTGCGCAGCGGAAACAGGAAGTTGCCCCGGCGCGCGCCTCACGAGAAAGCGCCCGCTGGACGCGAGCTGGAATTACTGGGCAGCAGCGGGGGCTTGCAGGCCCTTGATGGCTGCAGCCAGGCGGCTCTTGTGGCGAGCTGCCTTGTTCTTGTGGACGATCTTCTTGTCCGCGATGATGTCGATCGTCTTGACCGACGACTTGAACACTTCGGCTGCCTTGGCCTGGTCGCCGGCGTCGATCGCCTTGCGGACTGCCTTGATGGCCGTGCGAAACTTCGAGCGCAGCGCCGAATTGTGCGAGTTGGCTTTAGCGGCCTGACGGGCGCGCTTGCGAGCTTGTGCGGAATTTGCCATGATGGTTGCTTGTCCTGTTTCTGCTGTTACTTGTCCGGAGCGCGGCCAGGAAACCGGGCCTGGGTAAAAGCCCGTCAGCGGGCGATCCGAGCGCTGCTGCCTTTGATCTGAAATCGCGGAAGCGATTGCCCGAATTAAACCTAATTGCCCAAGTTAAACCTTAGTCTAAGCCCTGCACGTAGGCGGACTGAAAAAGACGTGACACCGCCCCCCTCAACAACATCTAAAAAAATACCATCATAACAAGCATAGCAAGCGAATATGAGATATGACAAGCGCGACGTAGGACGTGGGCAAGCGTCGCCGCGCTCTACGTATTAGGCTAGATTGACGGAATCGGTCAATCTTGTGCGCTTGCCCGCCACGGACGCACCGCCGACGCGGGATACGCCGCGCGCCCCCCCGTATATAATGGGCGCCCTCATGAATCTATTCCGAGCCCTCCTGACGGTCAGCGGGTTCACGCTGCTCTCGCGCGTAACCGGCCTGATCCGCGAAACGCTGATCGCCCGAGCCTTCGGCGCCAGTCTTTACACCGACGCATTTTACGTTGCGTTCCGTATTCCCAACCTGCTGCGGCGGCTGTCCGCGGAAGGCGCGTTCGCGCAGGCGTTCGTGCCGGTCCTCGCCGAGTTCAAGAACAGCCAGGGTCACGACCCGACCAAGGCGCTCGTCGATGCGATGTCGACCGTGCTGACGTGGTTCCTCGTCGTGCTGTCGCTGGTTAGCATGGCGGGCGCGAGCTGGGTCGTGTACGCTGTCGCGTCGGGACTGCGGCACGAAGGCATCGGCTATACGCTCGCGGTCGAGATGACGCGCATCATGTTCCCGTACATCGTCCTCGTCTCGATGACGACACTCGCGTCGGGCGTGCTGAACACCTACAAACAGTTCTCGCTGCCCGCATTCGCGCCAGTGTTGCTGAATGTGGCGTTCATCTTTGCGACAGTGTTCATCGCGCCGCATATAAAGGTGCCGGTGTATGCGCTGCCGTATGCGGTAATCGCCGGCGGCGTGCTGCAATTGCTCGTGCAGTTGCCGGGGCTGAAGAAAATCGACATGACGCCGCGCATCGGCCTGAACTTCCGGCGCGCGCTTGCGCATCCCGGCGTCAAGCGCGTCCTGCTGAAGATGGTGCCCGCGATGTTCGCCGTGTCGGTCGGGCAACTGAGCCTCATCATCAACACGAATATCGCGTCGAATATCGGACCGGGCGCGGTATCGTGGATCAATTACGCCGACCGGCTGATGGAATTCCCCACGGCGCTGCTCGGCGCCGCGCTCGGCACGAGCCTGCTGCCGAGCCTGTCGAAAGCGCACGTGGATGCCGACCACACCGAGTATTCCTCGCTGCTCGACTGGGGGCTGCGGATCACGTTTCTGCTGGCCGCGCCGAGCGCCGTCGCACTGTTTTTCTTCGCGGAGCCGCTCACCGCGACGCTGTTCCACTACGGCAAGTTCGACGACCATTCCGTCGTGATGGTCAGCCGCGTGCTGTCGGCCTACGGCATCGGGCTGGTCGGTCTGATCCTGATCAAGATTCTCGCTCCGGGCTTCTACGCGAAGCAGGACATCAAGACGCCGGTGAAAATCGCGGTGTTCGTGCTCATTATGACGCAGGTGAGCAACTACATTTTCGTGCCGATCTTTTCGCACGCAGGACTCACGCTGTCGATCGGTCTGGGCGCGCTCGCCAACGCGATGCTGCTGTTCACGGGCCTGCGCCACCGCAAGATCTACACGCCGTCGCCGGGCTGGCTGCGCTTCTTCGTGCAGTTGATCGGCGCGTGTCTGGTTCTTGCTGGCGTAATGCATTGGGTTTCGCTCAACTTCGACTGGATCGGCATGCGCGCTACGCGGTTCATGCGCATCGCGCTCCTGGGCGCGAGCCTCGTCGTGTTCGCGGCGCTGTATTTCGGTATGCTGTCCGCGATGGGTTTCAAATACGCCTACTTCAAAAGACGAACGCTTTGATGACGACAATGTGCATATCCTCGACTACTTTTCTTCGCTGATGGCGGATGACGAGAGCTTGCCGCTTACCGAGAGTCGGCCTTGTCGATCGCGCAGGACGCGTATCCCGATCTCGACATGCAGGCCGTGCTCGCCGAGATCGATGAACTCGTCGTGCACGCGCGTAGCCATCTGCCCAAGGACGCCCGAGCCGAAGCCGAAAGTCGAAGCGCTCAATCGTTATTTCTTCCGCGAGCTGGGTTTTTCCAGCAACCTCAACGACTGACTACTACGCCCCCGACAACAGCCACTTGCACGTAGTGTTGCGGCGGCGTCGCGGCATTCCGATTTCACTCGCGGTTGTGTATCTGGAGATGGCGAAGCAACTCGGTTTGCCGGTGCGCGGCGTGTCGTTTCCGGGGCATTTCCTGTTGCGCGTGTCCTTGCCCGAGCAGGAACTGATGCTCGATCCGGACGACCGGCCAGACGCTCTCCGAAGCGCAGATGATCGAAATGCTCGAACCCGTATGTGCAGCGCGCCGAAGAGTCGATCGGCAGCACGTTGCGCGTACTGTTGCAGCCGGCGACGAAGCGCGAAATCGTCGCGCGCATGCTGCGCAATCTGAAGGACATCTATTTGCAGACCGAGCGCTGGCAACGTCTGCTCGCGGTACAGCAGCGGCTCGTGATCGTGCTGCCGGGCAGCATCGAGGAAGTGCGCGATCGCGGCTTCGCGTACGCGCGGCTCGATTATCTGGAGCGCCGACGCGGAAGATACCACCGTCGTCGAGACGGAACTGCACGAGCTGAGACACCGCACGCAACAGGGCGACGACTGACGTCGCGTACTTCGCTTACTTCGGCTGCATGCGGATCGCGCCGTCGAGGCGGATCACTTCGCCGTTCAACATCGTGTTCTCGAAGATGTGCGCGACTAGCATCGCGTACTCATCCGGCTTGCCCAGGCGCGGCGGGAACGGCACCATCGCGCCGAGCGCGTCCTGCACGTCCTGCGGCATGCCGAGCAGCATCGGCGTTTCGAAAAATCCCGGCGCAATCGTCATCACGCAAATGCCGCTCTTCGAGAGATCGCGCGCGATCAGCAAGGGCATGCCCGCGACGCCGCTCTTCGATGCGGCATACGCCGCCTGACCGATCTGTCCGTCGTACGCCGCGACCGATGCCGTATTCACGATCACGCCGCGCTCGCCTGTATCGTTCAGCGCGTTCTTCGACATCGCATTGGCCGCGAGCCGGATCATGTTGAAGGTGCCGATGAGATTCACCGATATCACCTTCGAAAACAGATCGAGCGATGCGGGCCGTCGCGTCCGACCGTCTTCGATGCCGACGCGATGCCCGCGCAGTTCACCAGTCCGCGCAGCGTGCCGAGACTCAGCGCCGTATCAATAGCGCGTTGCGCGTCGGCTTCCTGATTCACGTCGCATTTGACGAACTCTCGCCGGACAACTCGCGCGAGCTCGACGCCCTCCACTTCGTTCATGTCGGCGAGCACGGCCTTGTCGCCGCGTTGCGCGATCAGACGCGCCGTTGCCGCGCCCAGGCCCGAAGCGCCGCCCGTGATCAAAACGACGTTGCCTTGCATCTCCATGTCTCTTCTCCTTGTGTGAGTCGATTTCGTTGTTGTCTTCGTGGGACAAATCGATTGTAGCGAAGCGGCGCGCCGCAAAATCGCATGACGCTCATGCATGCGCGCATAAAAAACCCGCTCGTCGGAAGCGGGTTTTTTGCGAAGCAGGGGAAGGGGACGCGCTTACTTCAACGCCTCGAATACGCGCGTGCGGATTTCATCGACTGCGCCGAGACCGGAAATCTTGCGATATGCCGGCGCCTTCAGGGCGTTCGCCGCCGCGCCGTTCTTCGCCCAGTCGTTGTAGTAGGAGATGAGCGGCTTGGTCTGCGACTCATACACGTCCAGACGCTTCTTGACGATTTCTTCCTTGTCGTCGTCGCGCTGGATGAGGGGTTCGCCGATGACGTCGTCCTTCATGTCCTGCTTGGGCGGATTAAACTTGATGTGATACGTTCGGCCCGATGCCGCGTGCACGCGACGGCCGCTCATGCGCGTGATGATCTCATCGAACGGCACGTCGATCTCCAGCACGTAGTCAATGGCGACGCCGGTGTCCTTCATGGCTTCGGCTTGCGGCAGCGTGCGCGGAAAGCCGTCGAATAGATAGCCGTTCTTGCAGTCGTCCGCGAGCAGACGCTCTTTCACGAGATTGATGATGAGCGAATCCGGCACCAGCTCGCCCGCGTCCATGAAGCGCTTGGCTTCGACGCCGAGCGGCGAACCCGCCTTGACCGCCGCGCGCAGCATGTCGCCGGTCGAGATCTGCGGAATGCCGAATTTCTCTTTGATGAAGTTTGCCTGAGTGCCCTTGCCCGCACCGGGTGCGCCCAACAGGATCAAACGCATGATGACCTCTCCGAATGTCTGGAAACCGCTGTGCGCGAGGCTTGAGTGGCATCCGGTGAGCAGGCTCCGGCGGTGTCAACGAAGGTCAGGCGCGCCCGAAAACACGGCCCCACGGGACAGCGGCGCGACATGAGCGTGGCGCTGACCAGAGGGCTCGCGCAATCAGTTTGATTATGCCACGCCGAAAGACGATTTCGGCCTGAATAACGCGGATAGAACACGCCAATAACCCCGCCGAATAAGCCTCCGGCGGGGTTTTACACGGGTTGCGCCGCACGTTTAGTTCGAATTGGCGAAGAGCGCCCGCACGCGTTCGAGATCGGCGGGTGTGTCGACGCTGGGCGGTGGCGTGTCATGCGTGACGCGCACCGCGATGCGCTCGCCGTGCCACAGCGCGCGCAGTTGCTCGAGCGCTTCGGCGGTTTCGATGGGCGCGATGCTAAGCGACGGAAAGTCGCGCAGAAACTTCGCGCGATACGCGTACAGGCCGATATGACGCAGCACGTTCTCGGGCACATCGGGCAGCACGAAGAGTGCCGATACATCCGGCCACAACGGCTGCCACGCATCCCGCGTCCACGGCACCGGCGCGCGCGAGAAATAGAGAGCGACGCTCTTCGCATCGAGCACGGTTTTGACGACATTCGGATTGAACACGTCGGCGGGATCGTGGATCGGATGCGCGGCGGTGGCGATCGCGCATTCGGGATGCGCGGCCAGATGCGCCGCGACATCGCGCACCAGTTGCGGATCGATCAGCGGTTCGTCGCCCTGAACGTTGACGACGATCGCGTCGTCCGGCAATCCGAGGCGCGTCGTGACTTCGGCGAGACGGTCGGTGCCGGTCGGATGATCAGGACGCGTCAGCATCACTTCGATGCCGTGATCGCGCCCGACATCGACCACGAGGCCGGAGTCGGTCGCGACGAGCACTTGCGTCGCGCCCGATTCGCGCGCGCGCTCGGCGACGCGCACAACCATCGGCTTGCCGCCGATATCGGCGAGCGGCTTGTTCAGCAGACGCGTCGACGCGAGACGCGCCGGAATGACGGCGATGAACGGTACGGACATGGTTCGGCGCGCCGGAAAATCAGTTGCCGCCGACCGGCTTCAGCGGTTCGATAGGCGTACCTTCGACGGTCTGACGCGCTTCGTCGACGAGCATGACGGGAATGCCGTCGCGGATCGGGTAGGCGAGCTTGTCCGCGTTGCAGATCAGTTCCTGCGCGGCGCGGTCGTAGTTGAGCGGGCCCTTGCAGATCGGGCAGACGAGGATTTCAAGCAGACGTGCGTCCACGGAGTTTCTCCACAACCAGAGCGATGAGGCAAGGCCTGAGCACGGCTTGCACGGGAACGACCCAGATGCGTGCGCCGCGCCAGGCCCGAAATTTTATTGCATCCTTTTCCGTCACAAGAATCGCGTCGGCCTGCACCGTTTCGAACGGATTGTCGCGATACGAATAGTGATCGGGGAACGCGCGCGTCGCCGGGTGAATGCCCGCCGCGCGCAGCGTCGCGAAAAAGCGCTCGGGCGAGCCGATGCCCGCCGCCGCGACCACGTTCTTGCCCGCGAACTGCTCGAGCGGCCGGCGCACGGATGGATCGTCGAGCAGCCACGCATCGCCGGATTCGAGATCGAGCGCGAAGGTGTCCGGCCACGGCGGCAGAGCGCGATCATACGGGCTGTTGATGAGCGTCGCATCGCGGTGACGCGACATCGGCTCGCGCAGCGGACCCGCCGGCAGCAGAAAGCCGTTGCCGCCGAGACGGTCGTCGAACACGACGAGTTCGAACGCGCGCGCCAGGCGATAGTGCTGCAGGCCGTCGTCGGAAACGAGCACGTCGACGTTCGGATGCGCTTGCAACAGCGCTTGCGCCGCCGCGACGCGATCCGGACAGACGAACACCGGCGCATGCGTGCGGCGCGCGATCAGGAGCGGCTCGTCGCCGACTTGCGTGGTGGCGCTGGTCGGCGTAACGCTGGTCGGCTGCTTGACCTTCGCGCCGTAGCCGCGCGACACGACGCCCGGCTGGTAGCCCACCGCGCGCAATGCCTCGACGAGCGCGATGACGGTCGGCGTCTTGCCGGTCCCGCCAACGGTCACGTTGCCGACCACGACCACCGGCACGCCGACATCGATGCGCTTGAGCCAGCCCAGCTCGAAGCACGCGTGGCGCGTCGCGGCGATCGCCCCGAAAATGCAGGCGAACGGCGTGGGCGCCCACGCGATGGGGCCGCGGCGGCGCCACTGGCACGCGAAGAAGTTTTCTATCGGCAGTTTGAAGTCAGACACGGGCCGCCTTTGCATCAGCGGCGAAGTGCGGATACTGCATGGCGCCGCGCAACGGCAGCTCCTTCGAATTCAGGTGAGTGTTGAACGGTGCGCACGGCGACGGGGCGCAAAAAGCCGATCCGGGCCGTGCTCTAACCCGATATTTTAGCGCGTGGACGGCCGCGGCGTCAGTCGCCGATGAAGCACGGCGCGCTCGCGCCCGACCGTTCGGATGGTTCGAGAACTGTGGATAACTCTGTAAAGAACTTCGCGCCCAAAAAGCGCAACGCCGCGCCAGGAGCCGCGCCAGGAAAGCGTTACTTCGGTAAAAACACAGATCGGACGAATATAATCGTTAAAAATCAAGTGGTTGATACGAAGGCATGGGCCTCCGGAGACTGCTCCGGAGTGCATCCGGTAACTCTTGCTGAGTGGACACTTGATACACTTACGTGTCCGTGCGGCGTTTATTTGTCAATACGTCTTATCGTCATATCACCAGTTTTTCATTCGATGACTCCCGACACCTTGTCTGCGCAATCCGGCGATGCCGTCATTCCCGTTTCCGTCCTCAATCGCGCGATCAGCACGATGCTCGAGCGTTCCTTCCCGCTGGTCTGGGTGTCGGGCGAAGTGTCGAACTTCACGCGTGCCGCGAGCAGGCACTGGTATTTCTCGATCAAGGACGTGAATGCGCAGATGCGCTGCGTGATGTTTCACGGTCGCGCGCAGTACGCCGAATTCACGCCGCGCGAAGGCGACAAGATCGAAGTGCGCGCGCTCGTCACGATGTACGAACCGCGCGGCGAGTTGCAACTGAACGTCGAAGCCGTGCGGCGCACGGGCCAAGGCAGGCTTTACGAAGAGTTTTTGCGGCTGAAAGCGCAGCTCGAAGCCGAAGGCCTGTTCGCCGCCGAAAGAAAACGCGCGCTGCCGACGCATCCGCGCGGCATCGGCATCATGACGTCACTGCAGGCCGCGGCGCTCCGCGATGTGCTGACCACGCTCGCGCGCCGCGCGCCGCATGTGCCGGTGGTCGTGTATCCCGCGCCGGTGCAGGGCGCGGGTGTCGGCGCGAAGCTCGCGGCGATGATCGAAGCCGCCAACGCGCGTCGCGAAGTCGATCTGCTCGATGTGTTGATCGTGTGCCGCGGCGGCGGATCGATCGAGGATCTGTGGGCGTTCAACGAGGAAGTGCTTGCGCGCGCGACCGCGGAAAGTGCGTTGCCGGTGGTGAGCGGCGTCGGCCACGAGACCGATTTCACCATCGCCGATTTCGCCGCCGACTTGCGCGCGCCGACGCCGACCGGCGCGGCGGAACTCGTCAGTCCGCAGCGCGTGTTGCTGTTGCGCGATCTGAATCATCAGCACGCGGCGCTCGCGCGCAGCTTCGGTCGCATGATGGAGCGACGCGCCCAGCAGCTCGACTGGCTTTCGCGCCGGCTCGTCAGTCCTGCTGAGCGGCTCGCGCGGCAGCGTGTGCATCTGCGTCAACTGGCGAGTCGTCTAACGGCGGCGGGTGCGCGCCCGGTGCGCGATGCACGTGCGCACTTTGCGCTCGTGCAGTATCGCTGGCAACGCAGAAGGCCGGACGTCGGCGCGGAGCATGAGCATGTGTTGCGGCTCGCGCAGCGCATCGGAGCAGTGAGTGAGCGCCGCATGGAACGCGAGAAGGCGCGCGTATCCGAACTGGCGGCGCGCTTGCAGGTGCTCAGTCCACAGCGCACGTTCGAACGCGGCTATGCCGCACTAATCGATACGCAAAGCGGACGCGCGCTGCGCGCGCCGAATGCGCTGAAGCCCAGGCGTCCGCTCACGGTTCATCTCGCGGAAGGATCGGCGGACGTGTTGCTGGCGGACGTGCAGCCGCGCCTGTCGGATGAATTCTGAGTGCGCCACCGTGGACCGCCGTATTTTTGACGCGGCTGCCACGGCGGACACGCACGCCGCGAGCATTTTTTACGCCGCATGAGGCCGGTCGAAAGCAATCTTCCTCATAAAAGAAAAGGCATGCGGTTTGCGGAGTTATCCCAAGTCACCTACAATCTACTGCTTCACTTCTCATATCCCCCCCACAAACCACATAGAAAGGAAGCTCGCATCATGGAACATACGCTCCCGCCGCTGCCGTTCGCCAAGAACGCACTCGTTCCGAACATGTCGGAAGAAACGCTGGAGTATCACTATGGCAAGCATCACCAGACCTATGTGACGAACCTGAACAAGCTGATTCCCGGCACCGAATTCGAGAACATGTCGCTCGAAGAAATCGTGAAGAAGTCGTCGGGCGGCGTGTTCAACAACGCGGCTCAGGTATGGAATCACACCTTCTTCTGGAACAGCCTGTCGCCGAACGGCGGCGACGCTCCGACCGGCGCGCTGGCTGACGCGATCAACGCCAAGTACGGGTCGTTCGACAAGTTTAAGGAAGTGTTCGCCAAGGTCGCGACCGGCACGTTCGGTTCGGGCTGGACGTGGCTCGTGAAGAAGGCCGACGGCTCAGTCGATATCGTATCGACGAGCAACGCGGCC
>JAQFVJ010000080.1 GCA_029439525.1 Caballeronia sp. BR6202001591004 | reverse complement strand
CGTTCGGCGTGTCGAAGCCCGCCGAGCCGTAGCCGAACGTGACGGCACCGCCCGCGATGACGCCGGTGCTGCCGAGCGCGACCGGTCGCGGCGGTCGTCTCGTCATATGTCTTGTTCTGCGCGATCGCGTTCACGGTGATGGGAAGCGGGGTGATCGTCACCCAGTCGATCCCGCCTGCGAGGGTGTAATTGCTCGCCAGCGCCGCGCCGTTGCCCGTCAGCATGAAGCCGCTCAATCCGTTCGATGCAAATGGCCGCTGCGCACCGACGTTTCTCGTCGACAAGGTGCCGGAACCCGAGAGCGTGACGAGCGTATCGGCGGTGGTGCCGTCGTACACCTTGCCGTTCGCGACGAGCCCGGTGAGATCAGCGGCGCGGGCGTGATGGTGCCGATGCCCGAAGCAGAGACGGGCAGCGTGTAGTTGGAGAGACGCGTGCCGCTATTGGCGACGAAATTGGACGACGTGAACGTGGCGTTCACCGGCACCACCGCGCCCACATTCGCACTGCCGTACGACATGGAACTCGCTGTGTTCACCGTGGCGCCCTGCCCCGCGACGAAGCCGCTCAGGCTGAAATTCTTTTCCGTGAGCGTCGCCGATGCCGTGCCGTCGTAGACTTTGGTCGGATCGTTGACGATGGTGGCCGATAGCGGCGCGGGCGTGATCGTGCCGATGTTCGCGGACGCGACGCCCGTCGCCTTGTAGCCGAACACGGGGATCGCGCCGGTCGAATCGGTGACGACGAAACCCGCCGCCGATGACGGCGACGTCACATTGATTGACGGCCCCGCGTTCGAGGTCGCATAGGTTCCCGTCGCGCTCTGGATCACGTTGCCGTCGACGAGGCCGCTCGTCACGAGATTCACCGCCATGAGCGGCGCGGTTGTGGTGCCGTCATACACCTTGCTCACGTTGCCTGTGATGCTCGTCAGCGTAATCGTCGGCGCGAGGCTGTACAGAAAGCCGTTGCCAGTCACGGCAGGCGTCGCCGGATACGGCGCGTTGTACTGAATGAACGATGGCGTGAGCCCGCCCGCCGTGTCCAGGCGCGGATCGGTGGAATAGATGCGCCACGGCGCCGCCGTGCCCGTACTCACCGCCGCGTTCCCCGCGTCGTTCACGAAATTCGCCGATATCGCCAGCGTCACGCCCGCGCCGCACATGACCGATGCCCTGTTCGCGATCTTCAGATTGCTAGCGCCCGCCTGCATCGTCACCGCGTCCGCACTCTTTACCGGTGCGTTAACGTTGATGGCGTTCAGCGCCTGCAACATGAGGTTCGCCGTCGCATTCGTCCAGCCGATGGTTGCATTGACGTTGATATCGCCCGCACCGGACGATTGCACGCCAATGCCGCTCGCACCCGCCGCCGTGGTCTGCTCCGTGACGCTGGTGCCGCCCTGCAGCGTGTTCGATATCGAATTGGTGGACGCGGCGTCGATGGTGAGATTGACCGGATCGACGAGCCAGTTGCCCGCGTGTCCGTGCGGCGCGGCTGCCGTGATGTGCGCATCAGGCATCAGCGTGAAGTGCGCCGCCGATGTTTCGATTGAGCCGCCATTGCCTCCATTGGGCGCGCTGGCATCCAACGTGCCGCCGACGTTGACCTGCCCGGCCTGCATGCCGCCGGACAAAACGCGATGCTGCCCTGATGCTCCTCGACCGTTTGCGCACGCACGATGCCCGTGTTGTTCACCGCGCTCGCCAGCAATGCGTTGCTCGCGCCCACCGTCATGACGACCTGCCCGCCGTCCGCAACGAGAAGCCGGTGGTTATCGGCGAGATTGTCGAGCGTGCTCGCATCGACCTGCACATGCACGAGCTGCGAGCCGCGAGCCGTCGAAGGTCAGCGTCGCGGCGCTGCCTCCCGCCAGCACAATCGTGCCGAGCCGCGTCGTGACCACGCCCTGATTCGATACGCGATTGTCGAGCAGCGCTACATAGCCGCCATCCGCTGCGCTGATCGTGCCTTGATTGACGATACTGCCGCGCCCTGGCCCGCCGAACCGCCGCGTGTTGGTGGCGAGGCTGTTGGCATCGACATCGAGCGTGGAGGCGACGTCGCCGCCCACATTGACCTGCGCCGATGGCCCGAACAACACGCCGTTGGGATTGATCAGCCAGACCTGTCCGTTCGCGTTGAGACGCCCGAAGATGGCGTTCGGCGTCGTGCCGAGAACGCGATTGAGGGCGAGCGCATCGCGGCCGGGCTGGATGAAATCGACGGTGTGACTGGCGTCGACATCGAAGCTCTGCCAGTTGAGCCGCAGCGTCGGACTCATCTGGCGAATCGTAGTCGTCGAACCTGATGCGCTGATCGTGCCGCTTCCCGAAACGATCTGTCCGCCGTTCGGGCCGCCTGCCCACGCGGGAATGGCAAGCCCGCACCAAATAAACGTCATGAGCGATCGCGCGCCCGCTACTGCACGACGCTTTGCCCGCTCCGATGCAACGACCCACTGGCCAAGCGACCGGTTCCAGCACAAACGATACACACGGTTCATGGCACCACCCCTCATTATCGAGATGGCGTTGCCTGTTAAGGTAATGCAGAGTTTGCCGATTAACCAGCGTGAAAGATCATCGATTCACTTTTGATGCGAGACCGTTTCGATTTGCTTCGCAAGTCGTATTAATTGCTATACGACCCGAAACAAACGGGGGGATCGACGAAAGATGAACGCACCGGAATCAGCAACAATCGAGCGCGCCGTTGCGTGTGTCATCCGCCGCGTTTTGCACGCGATGTCTTGACCGCTGCGGCCGGCGGGCGGGTCAGTTCTTCCATCCACGCGAGCGCGTCGAGATGACTTAGAAAGTGCTTGAGATAGTCGGGCGAGACTTCGCGCATCAACGACAACGGCGCGATGCACGAGGCTGCTCGAATTGAGCGGACCGGCGTTTTTTCGGCACTTGCGCGAGCGATTCGCGCAGACGTTTTTCCGCGCTGACTGTCGACCAGACCGCGCGCAGATAATCGAGCAGTTCGGCGGGTTGCTGATGCGTGTTCGCGTGCTTCGCAAGATCGTCGAGCAGCGCGGCGAGCGGACTCGGCGTAGCGTCCACGCATCGAGTTTCGTCATGCAACTTCGTGCGTTCGACATCGCGTGCGTAGGCATCGATCAGCGACGACAGCCGCGCATCCAGCACGCGGCGCGCATCGCCTTCGTGTTGCGATGTACGCCGCGTCAGCGCTTCGATGATGCGAAAGCGCATCGGATCGATACGATCGCAGCTGCGTTCGCGCCATGCATCGAGCGTGACGAGCGCATTCGTCACGCAATCGATGCCGTCACTCATGCGCTTTCGCCACCGAATTCGTCGGACGCAGCACCGCCGAAATTTCCACTCGGCGATTCTTCGCGCGCCCTTCCTCGTCCTTGTTCGAACTGACCGGCTGTTGCGAGCCAAACGCAGCCGCGAACACATGCGTCGGCGCCACGCCCGCATCGATCAGCGCGCGCGACCGTCAATGCGCGCTTGGCCGACAGTTCCCAGTTGTCCGCGAAATGCCGGTTGCCTTCGTGCACCTGCTGATCGTCGGTGAAACCGCTGACCATGAGGATTTCGTCGTGCGAGCCGAGATACGCGGAAAGCGGCCCCGCGAAGCTCTTCAGCACGTCGCGCCTTTGCGGCTGCAACTGATCGAAGTTCAGCGCGAACAGCACGTTGCCCGCGATGCCGATACGCCCGTTCGTCAGCGTTACGCGGCCCGACGCGAGCGGTCCCGCGAGCGCCTGCTTCAGTGTCTTGCGGCGCTGCGCTTCTTGTTGCTGCTGTTTGACGGCTTCATCGAGACGATGCGACAACTGCAACTGCACGCCGATCACGGCGAACAGAATCAGCACGAATGCGCCGAACAACACCGACATCAGATCGGCGAACGCGGCCCACACGGGCACCGTCAATTCGACGGATTGCGCGCGGTGCAGGCCGCCGTCGAAATCGTCGCTCAATGCCGCCTTCGCTCCGGCATTGCCGCGTTGCTGCGCGAGATGCTGCAGGTCTTCGACGATCTGCTTCTGCGACATCATGCTCAGGTCGATAACTTCACGCGCCTGCGCTACGTAGTAGGCAAGCTGTTCGTCGCTGCGCGAGAGCGACTTGTCGAGCGCCGCCTCGATGCGCTCCAGATGCGAGACCAGCGTCTCGTTCGATGCCCCGAACGCCTGCACCGCCGCGCCGAACGCATCGCCCAGGCTCGCGACTTCGATGGCGCTGCCGGTCACTTGCGCGGCCACGTCGTCGAGTTTCGCGGCGCCCGCTTCGATCTTGCCGGTGAACTAGCGCGCCCACGCGTTCGAGCAGATCGGCCGATCCGGCGACCAGCGCATCGACGACGAGCATCACCGTGCTGCCAGCTATCACCGTACCGGACGGTTCGAGATGCGCGCGCAGCATCGTGCGCGGCGCGTCGTCGGCGTGTGCGTTCGCGCACGAGATTAGTATCCATACGATCGAGGCAAAGATACGCCGCTGGCGAGGTGTTCAGATTGCGCATCCACGTGCCCTCGGATGGCCGCATCTGATTCGTGAGCACACGCTTGGGTCCTTGTTTCTCTCCTTCTTTTTTGAATGTCGACCTGATCAGGCTTGACGGTCGTCGGCTCGCCGCTGTCGTCCTTTTCTTTCTTGACGAGCGTTTGAACGAGGGCGTAATTCGCACGCGCATCGGCGAAATCCGCGCGGCGTGCGAGCGTATTGTCGTAAGCTTTGAGCGCGCCCGAGTAGTCCTTCATATGCGCGAGCGTGTTGCCGATATAGAAATACGCCTCCGCCGAATCGATATCCGCAAAGGATTCCAGCACGCCCGCATAATCGCCCGCGAGATATTGCGCGCCCCTCCACATCGGATCGTCGAAGCGTGCGGCCGCCTGTTTGTAGTCGTCGTGCTCGAGGCTGAAACGACCCCGCTGATCGTGTGTCGCGAAGAGATCGAGCCACGCGTCCTGAACATCGTTCGACATGCTGATCGATGCCGTTGCGATCAGAACGACGGGAAGCCACTTCACCGTCCATCCGCGCCGAAAGCAGTACAACGCGACGAGCAGGATCGGCACGATCAGCCAGTAACCCGTCTCCTTCCAGCGCGGCACGACCTTGTCTTCCTGCACCGCTTCGAGATACACTTGCGCGCGTCGCTGGATCCAGTCGATGTCGTCGTCATCCGCGCGCATGCTGGCGAGCGGGATCGATGCAGCACTCGTGATCTTGCGAATCGCTTCCGCGTCAAAAGCGCCTGTCAACGGATGACCCGCATCGTCCATCGCAGGCTCGCAGTTCGCGCCACGTATCGGGCACGCCGTTCGGCGTGCCGACCGCGAGCCACAACAACTGATGCTTCGACGCCTTCGCGATGCGCAAAAACTCGCTCGTGCGGCTCTCATCGAAACCATCGCTCATGAAGACGATGGTGCCTGCCCCTTCGTCCTTCCGCAGCACGCGCTCGGCAATCGCAAGTCCCGCTGCCGCGTTCCTGCCGTCGCGCGGCATCAGCGCGGGCGTAAGCGCGGGCACACATAGAGATCGAGCATCGCGGGATCTTCGGTCGGCGGCACGACAAGATGCCCGCTCGATGCGAATACCACCAGCCCCGTGTGCGCGCCCTTGCGCGCGGCGGCGAGATCAAGCACCTTCTGCTTTGTGCGTTCGATGCGCGTCGGCGAAATATCGGTCGCATCCATCGAACGCGCAAGTTCGAGCACGACCACGAGCGGCGCCTTGTCCTGCTTGAAGGGTGGACGCTCCTGTTGCCACGTCGGCCTTGCAACGGCGATGGCCGCGAGCGCGATCAACAGCGCGAGCGTATGCACCGGCTGCATGCCGCGTCGCCTGTCATCGCCGACGGTGAGATGCTCGAGCAAATGCGGCGCGATGATATTGCGCCCGCGCGCGCACACGTCGTTTCGACGCATCCACACGAACGGCAGCAGCACGGCTGGAATCAGCACCAACAGCCAAAGCGGCCTGAGAAAATGAAACGCGGTGAGATCGATGACCATATGCTCACGCCTCGCCGGGTTCGTTCAGCGGCACGGGTTTTGGCACGCGCTTCGGCGCACGCATCAGCGCAATCAGATATGCGGCGACGTGATAAAGCGTGAGCAGCAACACAGCACCCCAGCGGCACCCAGTAGAACTCGCGCTGCGGCCGATACACTTCGCGCCGGATTTTCTCGGGTGTCGTTCTGTCGATGGCCGCATACACGAACGCGGAGATCCTAGCGCGCGAAACGCCACGCCGCCCGTGATCTGCGCAATCTGCGCGAGCGCATCCAGATCGACCTTCTCTTCGCCTTGCGTGCCCGGATCGCCGATGCCGATCGTATGCACGACAATGCCGTGACGCTTCGCGATCGCCGCAGCCTGATTCGGCGGAATCGCGCTAGCGGTGTCGTTGCCGTCGGTGAGCAGCACCAGCACTTTCTCCGGCGCGTGCGTGCCTTCCATCAGCTTGACCGCCAGACCGATCGCATCGCCGATAGCCGTGCGCGGTCCCGCCATGCCAATGCGCATGCCGTCGAGCAGCATCAGCACGCTGTCATGATCGAGCGTGAGCGGCGCCTGCGAATACGCGGCATCGCCGAACACGATCAAAAGCCGATGCGGTCGCTCTTGCGCTTCGCGATGAAATCCGCGACCACGCGCTTGACCGCGCTCAACCGGTCCAGCCGTTCGCCCGTTGCGCTGTCGATGAAATCGCGCTCGCTCATCGATTGCGATAGGTCGATCGCCAAGAGCAGATCGCGCACGGGCATCTCGTGTGTGACGGGCGGTTCGACGAACACGGGCCGCGCCGCCGCGATCAGCAACAGCAGCCATAGAAAGGCATCAGGAGGCGTTGCAGCCATTTCCTGAAAAACGGCGTGCGCACGACGGAAGCCACCGTGCGATACGCCGACGTGAGTCACCACACCGCAGCAGCGCGAACATCCACGGATAATCAAACTTCCACATGATGATGAGCGATCCAGTCGTGTGTCGCGCGCACGAGCCGGTCTGCCTGCTGCGGCGTCACGGTGTCTAGCCGTTCGCGCGGCGCGTAACTCGTCGTGAAGAGTAAGGCACCGCTTTCATCGTCGGGCATCGTCGCCGTCCTCTCTTACTCACTCTTGTTGATGCTTGACTCAAGCCGGCATCGCAACCTTCTGCACGAGCCGGTCGATCACGCTGTCCGCGCTCACGTCGTCCGCGTTTGCGTTGTAAGACAGCAGGCAGAAGCCGATGCCTCAGCACCAGATGAATCACCGCGCGCACATCGTCGGGCGTGACGTAATCGCGATCATCGAGCCAGGCATGCGCGCGGCTCGCGCGATCGAGACCGATGGCGCCGCGCGGACTCGCACCCACTTCGATCCATTTGCCGAGATCGACATCGAGCGATGCACCGCACCGCATCGCGCGCCGCGAAGATATCGTTCTGCGACAGCGCATCGAACTGCTCGCGCGCGCCTTCGCTTTCACGCCGCAGCAGGCGCAACATCTGCGCTTTGCTCGCCGGCGCCGGATAAGTAATCAGCACCTTCAACAGAAAGCGGTCCATCTGCGCCTCGGGCAGCGGATAAGTGTCCTCGTGCTCGATGGGATTCTGCGTCGCCATCACGAGAAACAGTTGCGGCATCGCATGCGTCTGGCCCGATACGGAGATTTGCCGCTCTTCCCATCGCTTCGAGCAGCGCGGATTGCACCTTGGCGGGCGCGCGGTTGTATTTCGTCGGCGAGATCAGATTGCCGAAGATCGGCCCCGGCTGAAAACGCAGCGTGCGCTCCGTGCCGGATTGCAGCAGCGTCTCGCCGCCAGTGATGTCGGAAGGAAGCAAATCGGGCGTGAACTGAATGCGCTTCATGTTCGCGGCTAAGCGCGCGGCGATGGCATTTCACAGTGCGCGTCTTGGCGAGCCCGGGCAGGCTTTCGAGCAGCACGTGTCCGTCCGCGAGCAGCGCGATGAGAATCTGCCGCACGACCGCTTCCTGACCGATCACGCACGGCCTGCCCGATGCTCGCTTCGAACCGCAGGATGATGTCGCGCATGGCTCGCTCGTGCTCCTTTCGTGCAGCGGCGTCGTGCACGATGTCGTGCTCACAAGTTACTGGAGCCGCTCGCATTTGTCAAAGCAGCCCGACAAGGACGTGGACCGATACATCGTACGTCAAAGCAAACACGATTCCGTCACCCGGAGGCGCGAGAAAGCACGCTTCATCGCACCGCAAAAAAAGATTGAATTCGGGATTTCGTTCGTATATTGGTGGCGCCTATATGCGGTTTGCGGGTGCGGTTTCCCGGCAACGACACGCGGCAATGCAAGCGAGGTGGCACGAATGACGCAAGAGTCGACGAAGCAGAAGCCAGCCCGGCGCGGACACACTCGTGCGCATGCGCCGCATCGACGTGTGGGCAGTATTGCTGCTATTACATCCCGCGCTCGCCGGTTTTGCAATAAGCTGGGCGATGAACCGTCACACCGCGCCGCAAGCCATCGATCGTCTACGGCGACGGCACGCACGGCCCGAAAGAAATGGCCTGGATACCCGGCGGCGAATTGCTCATGAGCAGCGATAGCAAGATGGCGCAGCCCAACGCACGCCCCGCCCATAAGGTGCGTATCCACGACTTCTGGATGGACACGCATCACGTCACCAACGCCGAGTTCCGCGCCTTTACGAGGCCACCGGCTATGTCAAGACCGCTGAAAAGAAACCCGACTGGAAAACGCTCGAGGTCCAGTTACCGCCCGGCACGCCGCGCCCGCCCGACAGTGCACTCGTGCCCGGCGCGATGGTTTTCGTCGGCACGAGGGAACAGGTCTCGTTGCAGGACTATTCGCGCTGGTGGCGCTTCGTGCCGGGCGCGGACTGGCGTCCTCCGGAGGGACCGGCGAGCAGCATCGAAGGCAAGGACGATCATCCCGTGGTGCAGGTGTCGTTCGAGGATGCGCAAGCCTACGCGAAATGGGTCGGCAAGCGTCTGCCGATCGAAGCCGAATGGGAGTTCGCGGCGCGCGGCGGTCGAGCAGGCGACCTATGCGTGGGGCGATCAATTCTCGCCCGACGGCAGGCAGATGGCCAAAGTCTGGCAGGGACAGCAGCCGCAGCCCTTTCCTGTCGTCAGCGCAAAGGCAGGCGGCGCAGCGGGCACGAGCCGTGTCGAGAGTTTTCCGGCCAATGGCTACGGTCTCTACGACATGACCGGCAACGCGTGGCAATGGACGGCGGACTGGTATCGCGTCGATCAGTTTCGACGCGAGGCGCCAGCGGGCGGCGTGGTGAACGAGCCGACGGGCCCGGCGGATTCGTGGGGATCCGGCCGATCCCGGCGTGCCCGTGCAGGCGCCCAAGCGCGTCACGCGCGGCGGCTCGTTCCTTTGCAACGAAGCGTATTGCTTGAGCTATCGCCCGAGCGCGCGGCGCGACACCGATCCGTACAACAGCATGTCGCATCTGGGTTTTCGTCTCGTCATGGACAAGGATGTCTGGGACCGGACCCATGGTCAGCGGGCCGACGTCGCGGCGCGCTGAACGTTTCCTTCGACGAAACACACATCACGTATTTATTTCGGATACCGAATCAGAAATCGGTATCGAATGCAGCCGGAGCATGATCGACGGGGTTGTGGCACGCATCGCCACGGGAGAAACACAATGACGAAGTACACTTTACGACGCATACGCACATTGGCCGGAGCGCTCGCCGCGCTCGCGGCGGCCTGCGTGCTGATCGTGCCGCCAATGGTGTCGACGGCACAGCCGCAAAACACGCGAAGCCCGCGCAGAACAACGCCAAACCCGCGCCGGCGAACGATCAGAAAAAAACTTCCAAGCCGAACATTCTGGTGATTTTCGGCGACGATATCGGGCAGACCAACATCAGCGCCTATGGTCAGGGCGTGGTCGGCTATCAGACGCCGAACATCGACCGGATCGCGAAGGAAGGCATGCTTTGCTGATTACTACGCGGAAAACAGTTGCACGGCGGACCGCTCGACCTTCATCACGGGTGAAGTCCCGCTGCGCACGGGTCTGTCGAAGGTCGGCATGCCGGGCGCGACGTTAGGGCTTCAGGCATCGAACATCACCATCGCGCAGGCTTTGAAGCCACTCGGTTATGCAACGTGCCAGTTCGGCAAGAATCACCTCGGCGATCGCAACGAATACTTGCCGACCGCACACGGCTTCGACGAGTTCTTCGGCGGTACATCTGCCACCAAAGGCGCCTCGAATGTCGGGACCCGCATCGGACGCGTGATCGCATGGAACGTGGGTGGCATCGCCGGCATGCTGTTCGCGGGCTTCGCGCTGGTGCCGTCGCTCGGGCTGATCTGCTCGCTCGGCGTGCTGGCGGTGGCGGCGGGACTCATCGGCCTGTCGGCGGTCCTGTCGGGCGATGCCGCGCGTAAAACGAGCATCGCGGCGTGCGTGGGACTCGCCGCATTGTCGGTGATCGGCGTAATCGTCAGGCCCGCCGACCGTCTGGGCGCATTGCTCGCCGAGGCGCGCCTCGGCGAGCTGGCTGTATTACGAGGAAAGCGCGGGCGCGAGCGTCGCCGTGCTCAGGCAAGGCGCGGGGCAGCAGCTGTTCGAGCGCCTCTACATCTACATTCTTCAGGGCGTGTCCAATTCCGGCGATGCGATGACTTTGCTGCACTACATGCGCATGCAGACGCTCGCACCGTTGATCGTGCACGGCGGCACGCCCCGCTCGGCGCTCGTGATCGGACTCGGCACCGGCATCACGGCGGGCGCACTGCTCGCGTGGCCAGACTTGCAGAAGCGCACGGTCGCCGAACTGCTGCCGGCGGTCGTGCGCGCGTAGTCGCAATTCGACGGCAATCCGGGCGTGAGCGCCGATTCGTGCGTGAACATTCGCATCGCGGACGACCGGCGCGAACTGCCCGCCCACGACGAATGCTACGACTTCATCACGCTGGAGCCGCCGCCATCCGCGGCGGACGTCGTCAATCTCTATTCGACGGATTTCTACCGGCTCGCCGGGCAACGGCTGGACGCGGGCGGCATCGTCGCGCAATGGCTACCG
>JAQFVJ010000079.1 GCA_029439525.1 Caballeronia sp. BR6202001591004 | reverse complement strand
TCGGGTGTCGAGGCGACGGTAGGTTTAGTGCTGGCGATAAAAACCCCCGCTCAGCGTTAGCTGAAGCGGGGGGTTTCATGGCAGTGCCGAGGTGGGTGCCGAAGAATAGTTGGTGGAGGCGGCGGGAATCGAACCCGCGTCCAGAAGCGCTCTACGATCAGTTCTACATACTTAGTTCTGTCTTTTGATTTAACCGCAACGACGCGGACAAACACGCTGCGTTACGGCGATTCACTAGAGATTTTCGACTCGGGCGTCGTGACGCCACCAAAGCCTTATCTGACGTATATATGACCTCTCGTGGTATTGCTACCCTAACCCGTCAGCGAATTAGCAAGAGGACGGCTAGCCTTTAGGCTGCCAGTGCGAACGTATCGTCGTTTGCAGTTACGTTTTTCCCATTGATTAACGAGGTGACGGGTCCTCGGTATGCACTGACCGCTTCACAACCCCTGTCGAAACCAGGTCGCCCCCCAAAGCGCAAGTTTAGAGATTATCGCACGAAACACCATATGGAGCGAATCGTGGACTTTTCAATGTGTGTCCGCCTATGCCGTTCAGCCAATGTCGCGCAGCAGTTGCTGAAGGTCTTCCGGCGAGTCCACAACGTGGTTCGCGTGCCAGTGATGCGGCGGGATATCGTTGCCGCAATAGCCGTACGCCGTCGCGACGGTGATCATGCCCGCCGCGAAGCCGGCCTGCACATCGCACAGATCGTCGCCGACATAGACGATGCGTTCTGGCGCGGTATCCAGCAATTCCGCCGCGTGCAGCAACGGCGCGGGATGTGGCTTTGAGTGCGGCGTCGTTGTCGCCGCAAACGAGGCAACCAACGCGCGTGTCGAAGCCGAGGCGCGACGAGCGGCTCCGAGAGACGCCGTGACCTTTGTTCGTCACGATGCCCCGCGCATCAAGCTGATCGAGGAGTTCGCCGATGCCGGGGAACTGGGTCGTCTCGATGCAAAAATCGGCTTCGCTTCGTAGTTGGCGAGAAACTCGTCGCGCCTCGAATGCGCCGCCCAGCAGCCCGCGCGCACCGGCCAACGCGAAAGGCCTGAGCGCCTCGAGCGGGCGCATCTCCAG
The DNA here is from genome assembly GCA_029439525.1 of Caballeronia sp. BR6202001591004. Lineage (GTDB taxonomy): Bacteria > Pseudomonadota > Gammaproteobacteria > Burkholderiales > Burkholderiaceae > Caballeronia. Next base: position 7,970 of record JAQFVJ010000079.1, on the reverse strand, counting down.
TCCGCGGTCGTGACGCATCTTGTTTGACGGTCGCGACCAGATCCGGCGCCGTATCGGCGATCGTGCCGTCGAGATCGGACAGTACGGCCGACAAAGTCTGAGCCCGTCGCCCTCGGCCAGGCGCTGGGGAGTCGGATCGTCCGGTCTTGATGCTTCCCGTGGAATCGTCTTGGATTGGCGTCAGGTTTCCCGTCGGCAAGCCATCATGTAGTTGATGCTCGTGTCGTCGGAAAGGCCGAAGTGCTTCGAGAACGCGCGGTACGTGATGCCCTTGATATCGACCGGCAACAGCGCCGCCGCGCGCGCGAACGTCGCCAGTTCCGACGGTTTGATGAAGCGCGCATAGTCGTGCGTGCCTCGCGGCAGCATGCGCGCGATATATTCCGCACCGATGACCGCGAACAGGTAGGCCTTGGTGTTGCGGTTCAGCGTGGAAAACAACACCCAGCCGCCCGGCTTCACCAGCGACGCGCACGCCGCGATGGTGGCCGCCGGATCCGGCACGTGCTCGAGCATTTCCATGCAGGTCACGACATCGTACGAGCCTGGCTCGCGGGCGGCCAGCGCCTCGGCGGAAATCTCCTTGTAGGCGACTTCCACACCGCTTTCCAGACTATGCAGATCGGCGACGCCGAGCGCGCTCGACGAGAGGTCGATCCCTTTGACCTTCGCGCCGCGCGTGGCCATCGACTCGGACAGGATACCGCCGCCGCAGCCGATATCGAGCACCTGCTTGCTCATCAGATGCGCGTGCGCATCGATCCAGTCGAGTCGGACGGGGTTCAGTTCGTGAAGCGGCTTGAACTCGGCGTTCGGGTCCCACCAGCGATGCGCGAGCTCGCTGAATTTCTGCAGTTCGTGGGGATCGACGTTGGTCATGTGCGAAAATGTCTTTGATAAAGTCGTGAATCGGTTAGAATCGAGTATATAGATGGCAGGAATGAGGAGCAAAAAGCGGAATTAGCGAAATCGTGCCTAACCACGCGAAGCATTCCACGAAAGCACGTTTCTTTCGCGCATAAAACCCTCCCCGCCGAAGCGGAGGGGGGATGATCTGCGGCAATCGAGCTCGCGATTACTGCTGCGGCTGACGCGTCGTACCGACGACTTCGACTTCCACGCGACGATCCGGTACGAGGCAGGCGATGAGTTGCTTGCGGTTCTTCTGCGTGCATGAACCCTTCGTGACCGGGTCGCGCTTGCCCTTGCCTTCCGTGTAGATACGGTTGGCTTCGATGCCCTTGCTGACCAAGTAAGCCTTCACAGCTTGCGCACGGCGCAGCGACAGACGATCGTTGTACTTGTCCGAACCGATGCGGTCGGTGTAACCCGTTGCAACCACGACTTCGAGGTTCAGCGAGCCGATCTTCGATGCGAGATCGGCAAGCTTTTCCTTACCAGCCGGCTTCAGGACTGCCTTGTCGAAGTCGAACAGAGCGTCAGCCTGATAGGTAACCTTCTGGGACTGGATAACCGGGGGCGGCGGAGCAACCGGAGCCGGCGGCGTCGGTGCTTGCGCGACCAGCGCGCCGTCGCACTTTGCGTTCGCTGTGGCGGGCGTCCAGAACGCATCGCGCCAGCAAAGTTCGTTCGTGCCGTTCATCCACACATACTCGCTCGTACCGTTCACCCAGTTGTCGTTCACGGCTTGTCGCGAGGCCGGCGACGACTGTGCCGACGCCGATGCAGCCATAACTGCGGTAGCTGCAATGAACGCGAGCTTTGAAAGTTTATTCATATTTCTCCTCTCGAAATTGAGATTACCGCAGGTTTACTGCGAGCCTTGTAGACGAAGACAAGTCATACATTGCTTGAAGTATAACATTCCCCACGGAACAAAACGCGCTGTGTAGACTTCGAGCAGTGTCTAACTTTGTGCGTTGACATTTTGCCATATCGTTCCATTGCAACGATAAAAATATCCCTACACCCGCCACGCCCGCAACCTTATGTGGTGCATGCGCAACAAGCCAGAGACAGGAGCGAGTCAAGGCCGATGAAGGCGCGAAATGTTCGCACATTACGTGCCCGAGCGCCATTTCCTGCGAATTTTTATCGTCGGTGGTTTTGCTGTCCGGCAAAACGGCGAGGCGGAATAATAGCCCGCGGGGATGACGAATTGAGCCGAACGTTCCACTCTTTTTGTAAGTAATTGGTACAACCCGATTCATCCTCCTTTTGTCCTGCTCCACTGTTCAGTCGCGATTCACGAAACACACACTATGTATACCGTAGGCGTCCAGTCGAAGGTGCCCCGCATGTTAGACTTTTATGATGTGCTGCGTTCGCGGCACGTACAAGATGCGCTACGGAAAGCAGCGCGCAGAGTATGTCGCAGCGTACGTCGATCGTGTGCCTGCGCGGCGCACGCCGCGCGGCTGACGGGCGAGTTCCCGCGGGAACGCACACTCCCGTGTCGCCGCTGCACAGTTCACAAGACACGGATAATGGATCAATTCGCCAAAGAGACTCTGCCAATCTCCCTCGAGGAGGAAATGCGCCGTTCGTATCTCGATTACGCGATGAGCGTAATCGTCGGGCGCGCACTTCCCGATGTTCGCGATGGCTTGAAGCCGGTGCACCGTCGGGCGCTGTATTCGATGCACGAGCTGAACAACGACTGGACCCGCCCCTACAAGAAGTCGGCGCGTATTGTTGGTGACGTGATCGGTAAGTACCATCCGCACGGCGACGCATCCGTCTACGATACGATCGTTCGCATGGCGCAGCCGTTTTCGCTGCGCTGTATGCTGGTCGACGGTCAGGGCAATTTCGGTTCCGTCGACGGCGATAATCCCGCCGCCATGCGTTACACCGAAATCCGCATGGCGAAAATCGGCCACGAACTGCTGGCCGACATCGACAAGGAAACCGTCGACTTCGGTCCGAACTACGACGGCAGCGAGCAGGAGCCGCTGGTCCTTCCCGCGCGAATCCCCAATCTGCTCATCAACGGTTCGGCCGGTATCGCGGTCGGCATGGCGACCAACATTCCGCCGCATAACCTGCGCGAAATCGTCGATGCCTGTCTGCATCTGCTGAACCATCCGGAAGCGACGGTCGACGAGCTTATCGAGATCGTGCCCACGCCGGACTTCCCGACGGCCGGCATCATCTACGGCGTCGCGGGCGTGCGCGACGGCTATCGCACAGGACGCGGGCGCGTCGTGATGCGCGCGGCCACGCACTTCGAGGAGATCGACCGCGGTCAGCGCATGGCGATCATTGTCGACGAGATTCCGTATCAGGTGAACAAGCGCACGCTGCTTGAGCGCATCGCCGAACTCGTCAACGCGAAGAAGCTCGAGGGCATCTCGGATATCCGCGACGAGTCCGACAAGAGCGGCATGCGCGTGGTGCTCGAACTGAAGCGCGGCGAAGTGCCGGAAGTTATCCTGAACAATCTGTACAAGCAGACGCAGCTTCAGGACACCTTCGGCATGAACCTGGTCGCGCTCGTCGACGGCCAGCCCAAGCTGCTGAATCTGAAGGAAATGCTGGAGTGCTTCCTGTCGCATCGACGGGAAGTGCTGACGCGGCGCACCGTATACGAACTGCGCAAGGCGCGCGATCGCGGTCATGTGCTCGAGGGCTTGGCCGTCGCGCTCGCCAACATTGACGAATTCATCGCGATCATCAAGGCCGCACCGACGCCGCCAATCGCCAAGCAGGAACTGATGTCGCGTCCGTGGGATTCATCGCTCGTGCGCGAAATCCTCACGCGCGCCAAAACCGAGGAATCGGGCGGCCGCGTAACGTATCGTCCGGAAGGGTTGAATCCGGCCTACGGTATGCAAGAAGAAGGTCTATATAAACTGTCGGACGTCCAGGCGCAGGAAATCTTGCAAATGCGTCTGCAACGCCTGACCGGTCTCGAACAGGACAAGATCACGAGCGAATATTGTGACGTGATGGCGCAGATTGCCGACCTGTTGGATATCCTCGCGCGCCCGGAGCGAATCCGTCAGATCATCGTCGAGGAACTCGGTCAGGTGCGTACGGAGTTCGGCGACGACCGTCGCTCGCGCATCGAGATGAACGCGATGGAGTTGAACACCGAAGACCTGATCACGCCGCAGGAAATGGTCGTGACCATGTCGCACTTGGGCTACGTCAAGTCGCAGCCGCTTTCCGAGTATCGCGCGCAGAAGCGCGGCGGGCGCGGCAAGCAGGCGACGCAAATGAAGGAAGACGACTGGATCGACACGCTGTTCATCGCGAACACGCACGATCACATGCTGTGCTTCTCGAATCGCGGCCGCGTGTACTGGGTCAAGGTCTACGAAGTGCCGCAGGGCTCGCGCAATTCGCGCGGCCGTCCGATTGTCAACATGTTCCCGCTGCAGGAAGGCGAGAAGATCAACGTCGTGCTGCCGATCCGCGAATTCTCGGCGGACAAGTACGTGTTCATGGCGACGTCGCTCGGCGCCGTCAAGAAAACGCCGCTCGAAGCGTTCAGCCGCCCGATGAAGAAGGGCATCATCGCGGTCGGTCTGGACGAGTGCGATTTCCTGATCGGCGCGGCCATCACGGACGGCGCGCATGACGTCATGCTGTTCTCCGATTCGGGCAAGGCCGTGCGCTTCGACGAGAACGACGTGCGCGCGATGGGCCGCGAGGCACGTGGCGTGCGTGGCATGCAGCTCGAGGACGGTCAGCAGGTCATCGCGATGCTGGTCGCCGGCGGCGATAACCAGTCGGTGCTCACCGCGACGGAAAACGGCTACGGCAAGCGCACGCCGATCAACGGGTACACGCGTCACGGCCGCGGCACGAAGGGCATGATCGCGATCCAGACTTCCGAGCGCAACGGCCGGGTCGTCGCGGCGACGCTGGTCGAGCCGGAAAGCGAGATCATGCTCATCACCACGTCGGGCGTACTCATCCGCACGCGCGTATCCGAGATCCGCGAAATGGGGCGCGCTACTCAAGGTGTTACACTCATCAGCCTTGACGAAGGAACCAAGTTGTCCGGACTGCAACATCTTACCGAAGCAGAGACTGAAGCCGAACTCGAAGACGATAACGGTTCGAACGGTTCCGCACCCGGCGATATGGAAAACGGTGAAGGTGGTCCGGAAGGAGAGGGCGCCTGATATTTTTTGTGTCGGCAGTGGTTTATCGTCGCTTTTGAATGCCTGAATTGGTTAAGCTGCGCGACACAGGCTCCGTACCGGCGCGCCCGCCTTTCTCATGCAAGGCGGGCGTCATCCGAGCGGCTCGCAAAATAGCAATCGCCGTCGCCAGTGCTGAACTGAATATTTTTTACAGGGAGTAATGATGCAAGGACGTTTCAAGCAGTGGATGTTGCTGGCCGCTTTCGTGCCGACTTTCGCGATGGCGCAGTCGCTCCAGAATCAGGCGCCGGCTCAATCGGCTGCTCGGGCGGTGCCGGCAGCAGCACCGGTTGATCCGGCCAAGCAAGCCGCGATCAAGGATCTGCTCGACGAAATCGACGCGCAGAAGCTGGTCAGCGCGATCGGCAACAGCGCGCAGATGCAGTCGAAGCAACTGGTCCCGGCAATCCTGTCGGACGCGCTGTCGGAAAACAAGATGCTGAACGACAAGCAGAAGCAGGCTGCCGTGCCGACGCTGCAGAAGAACGCCGTGCCGAAGCTGGTCGATTCCGCAGGCCAGGTCTTCGCAACGGATTCGTTCCGCAAGGACGCGATGCAGGCTCAGTACGACGCATACGCGAAGTACTACAGCACGGACGAGATCAAGGATCTGACCACGTTCTACAAGAGCCCGACCGGTCGTAAGTTCATCCAGGTTCAGGACTCGGTTGGCCGCGACGTCGTCAACGGTCTGATGCAGAAGTACATGCCGCAAGCGATCAAGGCGACGCGTACGCAAGCCGATCAGGAAGTGGCGAGCGTCAAGCCGGGCGCGAAGTAAGCACAGCGCCCTCCGGGCGTTCCGCGATTGTCCGTCGGTGGGGGGCTGTTGCTCCGTGCATTGGCGGGTTTTCAGGACAGTGCGATAATGGCTGGCTACGTGTTATACGCAAACAGCCATTTCTTTTTGGGCGGAATGAAACCTACTGCGGGTTCGACAACCGCAGTAGGTTTCATTCTCGCCTGCCTGCCTTTCGGGATTTCCACATGCGCGTGTTCAATTTCTCCGCCGGTCCGGCCGCTCTGCCAGAAGAAGTGTTGAAGCAAGCCGCCGATGAAATGCTCGACTGGCACGGCAGCGGCATGAGCGTCATGGAAATGAGCCATCGTGGCGCCGAGTTCATGTCGATCCACGAAGAGGCGCTCACCGATCTGCGCGAATTGCTGAATGTGCCCGCATCGCACCGGATTCTGTTCCTGCAGGGCGGCGGCATCGGCGAAAACGCCATCGTGCCGATGAACCTGCTCGGCAAGAAGTCCACCGCCGATTTCGCGGTGACCGGCTCGTGGTCGACCAAGTCGTTCAAGGAAGCGCAGAAATACGGCACGCCGCATCTCGCCGCCAACGGCAAGACCGAGGAAGGCTTCACGCGCGTGCCGGCGTTCAGCGAATGGAAGTTGTCGGACGATCCGGCCTACGTGCATCTGTGCAGCAATGAAACCATCGACGGCGTCGAAGCGTTCGAGATTCCCGATCTCGGCGACATTCCGCTCGTAGCCGACGCGTCGTCGCACATCCTGTCGCGCCCGATGGACATCGCCAAGTACGGCGTGCTGTTCGGCGGCGCGCAGAAGAACATCGGCATGGCGGGCGTGACGGTCGTGATCGTGCGCAAGGACCTGCTCGATCGCGCGCTGCCCATTTGCCCGTCGGCATTCGAGTGGAAGACCGTCGCCGAAAACAACTCGATGTTTAACACGCCGCCCACGTACGCGATCTACATCGCGGGCCTCGTCTTCACATGGCTGAAGAAGCAAGGCGGCCTCACGACGATCGAAGCGCGCAACGTCAAGAAGGCGAAGCTACTCTACGACACCATCGATTCCAGCGATTTCTACGTCAACAAGGTCGGGCGGCCGAACCGGTCGCGGATGAACGTGCCGTTCTTCCTCGCCGACGAATCGCGCAATACCGATTTTCTGGCCGGCGCAAAAATGCGCGGTCTGTTGCAACTGAAGGGCCACAAGTCCGTCGGCGGCATGCGGGCATCGATCTACAACGCGGTGCCGGTCGAGAGCGTCAAAACCCTCGTCGAATACATGAAGGAATTCGAGCGAACGGGCGCGTAAGCTTCGCCGTTGCTCCAACAGCATACTTAAAAGCACCGCATGGACGACGATCTCAATTCGAAACTCAAACCGCTGCGCGAGCGCATCGATGCGCTCGACGCTCAACTTATCGCGCTTTTGAACAAGCGCGCATCCGTCGCGCTCGAAGTCGGCGAAGTGAAGAAGCACTTCAACGCGTCGGTGTTTCGTCCGGAGCGCAAGTTGCAGGTCATCGCGCGTCTACAGGAAATGAGCGCGGGGCCGCTGTCGGCGGATCACATCGCATCCATCTGGCGCGAGATCATGGCCACGAGCCGCGCGCTCGAGCAGACCATTCGCGCGGCGTATCTCGGGCCGGTCGGCACGTATAGCGAACAGGCGATGTTCGAGTACTTCGGTCATTCGATCGAAGGTCTGCCGTGTCCTTCCATCGACGAAGTGTTTCGCGCGGTCGAGGCGGGCGCGGCGCAATACGGCGTGGTACCGGTCGAAAATTCGGCAGAAGACGCGGTGTCGCGCACGCTGGATCTGTTGCTGTCGACGTCGCTGCTCATCGGCGGCGAACTTGCTCTGCCGCTTCATCAAAATCTCCTGACCGCGTCCGGCACGCTCGATGGCGTGACGCGCGTGTGCGCGCATCCGCAGGCGCTCGCGCAGTGCCGGCGCTGGCTTACGGCGAACGCGCCGCATCTGGAACGGCAGGCCGTGTCGAGCAACGCGCAGGCGGCGCGCATGGCCGTCGAAGATCCGACCGTCGCCGCGTCGCCGGCGGCCGCGCTGCGACGTACTACGGCCTGGGCGTCG
>JAQFVJ010000078.1 GCA_029439525.1 Caballeronia sp. BR6202001591004 | reverse complement strand
CGCGCATGGCTTGCCAGACCTTCAGCGCATCGACCGTTTCCGCGACATCGTGCACGCGGATGATCGACGCGCCCCGCTCTGCCGCGCAAACGGCCGCTGCGACGCTCGTAGCCAGCCGCTCACCGGCGCCGCGCCCCGTCACGGCGCCCAGCATCGACTTGCGCGACATGCCCGCTAGAAGCGCGTGATGCGTGGCAGCGGGCAAGGTCGCGGCCAGATGCGCGAGCAAGACGTAATTATGCTCGACTGTCTTGCCGAAACCGTAGCCCGGATCGAGACATACACGAACCGTTGTGATTCCGGCGCGTGAAATCGCCGTCAGGCGCTCGGAGAAGAAGTCGCGAATGTCGGCAACCACATCCGCGTAGACTAGCTCGTGCGCCTGCATCGTGCGCGGCTCGCCGAGCATGTGCATCACGCACAGGCCGCAGTTGCTCTGATTAACGGCATCCAGCGCGCCTTCCTGACGAAAACCCCAGATATCGTTGATCATGTCGGCGCCCGCATCCAGCGCGGCGCGCATCACGGCAGGCTTGTAGGTATCGACCGACAGCGGCACATCCATCGCCCACAAGACCTCGACGATGGGCACTACACGCTCCAGCTCCTCGTCGAGCGGCACAGGTGGCGCACCGGGACGCGTCGATTCGCCGCCGATATCGATGATGTCGGCGCCGTCGGCAAGCATGCGTTCGGCACGAGCGAGCGCGTCATCGCGCAAAAGAAAACGGCCGCCGTTGGAAAACGAGTCCGGCGTGACATTGAGAATGCCCATCACGAGCGGACGCTCGAAGCTCAGCACGAAGCGGCCGCATTGCAGCGGCGACGCAGAAGCAGAGGGTGAGGTAGATGTGGTCAAGCGAGTCGTACGAGAGCAGATGATGGAAGCGGGGTGGCCGCTCGGCTGAGCAACGGATATGGATTCGCGATCGACACGCGCGGCGCAGCGATGCGCCGAAAGTGTATGCCAAAAAGCAAAAACGGGCCGGTGCGCAATGCACACCGGCTCATCATCATGCTCGTGAAGCTTTCGACACGGCGGTCGCCGGCGCGTTGCCTGGCTTGACCTCGGTGCCGCTGCTGCCACCCGGAGGCGTATCGCCCGACGGCGGCGGCATGTTCTTCGGCGGACGCGGCGGACGATCCGACATGATGTCGCTGATCTGATCTGCATCGATGGTTTCCCATTCGAGCAGCGCCTTGGTCATCGCCTCGACCTTCTCGCGGTTGTCTTCCAGCAGCTTGCGGGCGAGCGCGTATTGCTCGTCCAGAATGCGGCGGATTTCCGCATCGACCTTCTGCTGCGTGGCTTCCGACACGGACTTCGCGCCCATCTTGCCGAACATGCCGTTGTCTTCGGTATCGACGTAGACCATCGTGCCGAGCACGTCGGACATGCCGTAACGCGTCACCATATCGCGCGCCATCTTGGTCGCACGTTCGAAGTCGTTCGAAGCGCCCGTCGACATCGAGTTGAGGAAAACTTCTTCCGCCGCACGGCCACCGAACAGGATCGCGATTTCTTCCAGCATCTTGTCGCGATACAGGTTCACGCGATCATGCTCCGGCAACTGCCAGGTCACGCCCAATGCCCAGCCGCGCGGCATGATCGTCACCTTGTGCACCGGATCGGCGTGCGGGAGCAGCTTTGCCACCACCGCGTGACCGGACTCGTGGTACGCGGTGGTGCGACGCTCTTCCTCGCGCATCACAGCCGACTTGCGCTCCGGACCCATGAAGATCTTGTCCTTCGCGTCCTCGAAATCCTGCATCTCGACGATGCGCTTGCCACGACGCGCCGCGAACAGCGCTGCTTCGTTGACGAGGTTCGCGAGATCCGCGCCTGAGAAGCCTGGCGTGCTGCGCGCGATGACCGATGCGTCCACGTCGTTCGCGATCGGTACCTTGCGCAGGTGCACTTTCATGATATGCTCACGGCCGCGAATATCTGGCAGACCGACATAGACCTGACGGTCGAAACGGCCCGGACGCAGCAGCGCCTTGTCCAGCACGTCCGAACGGTTGGTCGCCGCGATCACGATGACCCCCGAGTTCGCGTCGAAGCCGTCCATTTCGACGAGCATCTGGTTCAGCGTCTGTTCGCGTTCGTCGTTACCGCCGCCCATGCCGGCGCCGCGATGCCGGCCGACCGCGTCGATTTCGTCGATGAACACGATACACGGCACATGCTTCTTCGCCTGCTCGAACATGTCGCGCACGCGCGCCGCGCCCACGCCGACGAACATTTCCACGAAGTCCGAACCCGAAATGCTGAAGAACGGCACTTTTGCTTCGCCAGCGATGGCGCGCGCCAGCAGTGTCTTACCGGTACCCGGAGGGCCGACCAGCAGCACGCCGCGCGGAATGCGACCGCCCAGCTTCTGGAACTTCTGTGGATCGCGCAGGAAGTCAACGAGTTCGGAGACTTCTTCCTTGGCTTCGTCGCAGCCCGCGACGTCGGTGGAATTGATGGCGTTGTTGTTTTCGTCGATCAGCCGCACCCGCGACTTACCGAACGAAAAGGCCCCGCCTTTGCCGCCCCCCTGCATCTGCCTCATCATGTAGAACCAGAAACCGATGATGAGGATCGTCGGCCCGAGGTAGTACAGCGCAGAGACGAGCGCATTCGGTTCATCATCAGCCTTGCCGCTGACCTGAACGCCGTATTTCATCAGGTCGCCGACCATCCAGATGTCCCCGGGCGACACGATCTGGTATTTCTGGCCGTCCGCCGGAGTGACCGTGAGATTGCGGCCCTGAACGGTGACGTTCTTGACTTTGCCGTTCTTCGCGTCGTCCATGAACTGCGAATAGGATACACTTTCCTGGACGCGTGGCTTGTCGAACTGCTTGAACACCGTGAACAGCACCAGTGCGACCACAAGCCACACTGCTGCCTTAGAAAACATATTCTTGTTCAAAGCACCACTCCTCACTCATAGATGGGCGCCTACATAAACCTTACGGCACCACTAAACTATTCTAATCCAGACCGCTAGCCCCTGCCATAAGCTTTATCTACCGCACATATAGCGGAAGACGTAATTTTTTCGGCATTTCCGGCGAAAATATCGCCGATTTTCGCCGAGCGGGTTTAAGCAGGTCCCACGGCCGGATGCTTGAGCCGGCGCCCGAGGATGAATGTCTCGGAGGATTTGTCCCGAGACGCCTTGGGCTTGCGCGGCGCCACCACTTTGAACTGGTGCTTGAACTTCTCGACGATCTGACTATAGCCGCTGCCGTGAAAACATTTGACCAGCAGCGCACCCTCCGGTTTCAGATGGTTCTGGCTGAACTCCAGCGCCAGATCGCAAAGATGCGCGATGCGAGCGGCATCCGCGCTCACGACTCCGGAGAGGTTGGGGGCCATGTCGGAAATTACAAGATCGACCAGACGATCCCCGACGATTTCATCGAGTTTCGTCAGCACTTCGTCTTCGCGGAAGTCTCCCTGGATGAATTCCACGTCCGCGATGGGTTCCATCGGCAGAATATCCAGCGCGATGATCGTGCCGTCGATGTCGCTCTCGCGCTTGGCGCCCTGCGCCAGCTTGTTGCGCGCGTACTGGCTCCAGCTTCCCGGCGTTGAGCCGAGATCGACGATCACCATGCCGGACTTGATGAGCTTGTCCTGCTTGTCGATTTCCTTCAGCTTGTACGCGGCGCGCGCGCGATAGCCCTCGCACTGCGCCATCTTCACGTAGGGATCGTTGATGTGGTCGTGCAACCACGCGTGACTAAATCGGTTCTTTGCCATTCAAACTAAGCTCTTGAGGAGGCGCGCCGGATCTGTCGATACAGGCCGCCCGGTGCGGATTTTGCTACATCTGCCGATACTTTTAGCGGATAATACGCGTCTTGCCGGCCGGAACGTTCCGTGAGACGTCAATGCTTTCCGTCACCCGCATTCCAGCTTATCTGTTTTTGCGGCGTGTTTTTCATGGCGGGAACGGAACGGGTGAGGTACATGGCGCTTATCCGAGTTGCGGACGCCACGCCTTCCAGCTTTCACGCACGTCGTGTGAACAGCGTTCTTGTACGCTCGGGGCGCGCCACGCGCCCGCACGCCGCCCACATTCTAGTTAGTCGAGTCCCAAACTTCTCATGCCAGCTCTCACCCTCTTCCCTGCCCAGCGTGCCGATCTGCGTTCCGAGGCGCACGCGCTCAAGCCCGTTGTGCTCGTCGGCGCGGAGGGTCTGACCGACGCCGTGCTGAAAGAGATCGAAGTCCACCTTGAAGCGCATCAGTTGATCAAGATCCGCGTATTTGGCGATGAACGCGACGCGCGCATCGAAATCTACGACGAAATCTGCGATCGGCTGGATGTCGCGCCGGTTCAGCATATCGGCAAGCTGCTGGTGATCGGCGACCCGAAGGCGCCGTGCCCGCGAAGCGTCGCGTCACGCGCACCCGCAGCACCATGCCGCCGAGCGCGGCCGAAGCCGCCGACGAGCGCCCGACCAAGGGCCGCGCGCCGCGCGTCGTCAAAGCGGTGAAGATCACGCGCAATGCGCCCGCCTTCAAGAAGCCGAAGAAGCAGACGCTGAAAGTGCTCGGCAACGAACGTGTCACGGCGGGCAGCAACGTCAAGCGCGCAAAGAAGCGTCAGACGAGTTCGAAGCGTCAACACCAGAGCGTGAAATGATCGAACGGCGCGTGCGTTTCAGAAGAGCGCACGCGTCGTTCCGGTGCCACGCGACGCTCAACTACGCGCGCTTCGCCGCCATTTTGGCCGACTCGTTCTTTGGCACGATCTTCGTCGGATTGGCGCCCGGCAAACGCCAGATGAGCGCCACGCCGAATGCGCATTCGATCAGATAGATCGCGCTCGAGATGCCGTGAAGGATGCCGAACTGGTTCGCATACGGCGAATTCGCGAGATCGGTGCCCGCCTCCTGAGCTGCTGCGCGCAACGAGCTCATGAACAGCTGCAACGCGAAATAGCCGACCAGCACGCACACCAGCATCACCGCGACGATCCACCGCACACGCTTGTAATCGACGATGCCGCTTTTCACGAAGCGATTGCCGATGAGAATCAGCACGAGCGCGCAAACCATGCCGATGATCGCCTCGATGCGGAACAGTTGCGCCGCGACCGAGCCGGCTTCCGTCGTGTTGTTGGGCGTCGAGAAAACGACCGGCGCCACGATAAGTCCCAGGGCCAGCAGGCTGCCGACCCAGACCATGGAAATCAAGCGAAAGAGCCGATGTTCCATCAGACGTAGCGGACAGCGATGATTTCGTATTTGCGCGCGCCGCCCGGTGCCTGCACCGACGCCACGTCCCCTTCCGTGTTCGAGATCAGCGCGCGCGCGATCGGCGAGCTCACCGAAATGAGACCGTGATCGATGTCCGCTTCGTCATCGCCGACGATCTGGTAGGTGACCGTATCGCCCGATTCCAGATCTTCGAGTTCGACTGTCGCCCCGAACACCACGCGGCCATCTGCTTCGACGGTGGTCGGGTCGATCACTTGCGCAGCGGCCAGCTTCGACTCGAGTTCCGTGATGCGGCCCTCGATGAAACCCTGCTTTTCCTTCGCGGCGTCGTACTCCGCATTTTCCGACAAATCGCCCTGCGCGCGCGCCTCCGCGATCGCATTGATGACCGCCGGACGCTCCACAGCCTTCAGACGTTGCAACTCGTCGCGCAGCAACTCGGCGCCGCGCTTGGTCAAAGGAATCGTGCTCATAGACAACCCACAAACAAAAAACAGCCGTAAAAAAATTACCGCGGTTAAGCGCATCTCCCAAAGAGCGAAGATGCCGCTTAACCGCGAGTCAATTAGACCAGTAATCGAAGCCTTAGTTTAGGCGAGCATGCAGGCCTTGTAAATCATAGACTTCCAAATCGCGCAGATAACGCAGGCCCTCGACCGCGGCGCGCGCACCCGACATCGTCGTGTAGTACGTGACCTTGTTGGCCTGAGCGCTCATGCGAATCGAGCGCGAATCGGCGATTGCGGCACGCGTTTCGTCCACGGTCGTGAAAACCAGCGCGATCTCGCCATTCTTGATCATGTCGACAATGTGCGGACGGCCGTCCTTCACCTTGTTGAGGACCTTCACCGGCACGCCGGCCGCCGAAATGGCCGCGGCCGTGCCCTTGGTCGCGACAATCGGATAGCCGAGTTCGTGCAGCATCTGCGCGACTTCGACGGCCTTCGGCTTGTCGGCGTCCATCACCGTTAGCAGCACCGTGCCCGATTCCGGCAGACGCGAACCCGCTGCGAGCTGCGACTTGAACAGCGCTTCGCCGAAAGTGCGGCCCACGCCCATCACTTCACCAGTCGAACGCATTTCCGGCCCGAGAACCGGATCCACCGCCGGGAACTTGACGAACGGGAACACGGCTTCCTTCACGCTGAAGTACGGCGGAATCACCTCCTTCGTGATGCCCTGTGCCGCGAGCTTCTGGCCGACCATCGCGCGCGCGGCGATCTTCGCGAGCGGCAGGCCCGTAGCCTTCGACACATACGGCACCGTGCGCGATGCGCGCGGGTTCACTTCCAGCACGTAGATGATGTCTTTCTTCGAGCCATCATCCTGCGGCACTTGCTGGATGGCGAACTGCACATTCATCAGGCCGATGACATTTAGCGCCTTCGCCATTGCGGCGGTTTGTCGCTTCAACTCGTCGACGGTTTCCTTCGACAGCGAATACGGCGGCAGCGAGCATGCCGAATCGCCCGAGTGCACGCCCGCCTGTTCGATGTGCTCCATCACGCCGCCGATGAACACGTCCGTGCCATCGGAGATGCAATCGACATCGCATTCGATCGCGTCGTTCAGGAAGCGCTCGAGGAGCACCGGCGAATCGTTTGACACCTTCACGGCTTCGCGCATGTAGCGTTCGAGATCGCGCGGCTCGTGGACGATCTCCATCGCGCGGCCGCCGAGTACGTACGACGGACGCACAACCAGCGGATAACCGATTTCTTCTGCCAGCTTCAGCGCTTCGTCTTCCGCGCGCGCCGTGCGATTCGGCGGCTGGCGCAGATCGAGGTCCTTGAGCAGCTTCTGGAAGCGCTCGCGGTCTTCGGCCGCATCGATCATGTCCGGCGACGTGCCGATGATCGGTACACCGTTCGCCTCGAGATCGAGCGCGAGCTTCAAAGGTGTTTGACCGCCGTACTGCACGATCATGCCGACCGGCTTTTCCAGATCGACGATTTCGAGCACGTCTTCGAGCGTCAGCGATTCGAAGTACAGACGATCGGACGTGTCGTAGTCGGTCGAAACGGTCTCGGGATTGCAGTTGACCATGATGGTTTCATAGCCGTCTTCGCGCATGGCGAATGCGGCATGCACGCAGCAGTAGTCAAACTCGATGCCCTGCCCGATCCGGTTCGGGCCACCGCCCAGCACCATGATCTTCTTCTTGTCGGTCGGATTGGCTTCGCACTCTTCTTCATACGTCGAGTACATGTACGCGGTCTTCGTCGCGAATTCGGCGGCGCACGTGTCCACGCGCTTATAGACCGGACGCACCTTCAGTTCGTGACGCTTCTTGCGCACATAGGCTTGCGTCGAACCTGTGAGTTTCGCGAGACGCCGATCCGAGAAACCGCTCTTCTTCAGATACAGCAATTCGTCGCGCGTGAGGCTTTCGAGCGTGCGGCCTTCGAGCGCCTTTTCCTTCAAGATGATCTGTTCGATCTGCGCGAGGAACCACGGATCGATCGACATCTCTTCGAAGATCTGTTCCATCGTCAGACCGAGACGGGACGCGTCGCCTAGATACCAGATGCGGTCCGGACCCGGCTTGCCGATTTCGCGGATGACTTCGTCGCGGCTCGTGGTCTTTTCATCGAGACCATCGACGCCGACTTCCAGACCGCGCAACGCTTTCTGGAACGATTCCTGGAACGTGCGGCCCATCGCCATCACTTCGCCGACGGACTTCATCTGCGTCGTCAGGCGCGAATCGGCTTCGCGGAATTTTTCGAACGCGAAACGCGGCACCTTCGTGACGACGTAATCGATCGTCGGTTCGAACGATGCAGGTGTTTGTCCGCCGGTGATTTCGTTCTTGAGTTCGTCGAGCGTGTAGCCGCACGCGAGCTTCGCGGCGACCTTGGCGATCGGGAAACCCGTCGCCTTCGATGCCAGTGCCGACGAACGCGACACGCGCGGGTTCATCTCGATAACGACCATGCGGCCGTCCTTCGGGTTGATCGCGAACTGCACATTCGAGCCGCCCGTATCCACGCTGATCTCGCGCAGCACCGCGAGCGACGCGTTACGCAGAATCTGATATTCCTTGTCGGTGAGCGTCTGCGCCGGCGCGACGGTGATCGAATCGCCGGTGTGCACGCCCATCGGGTCGAGGTTCTCGATCGAGCAGACGATGATGCAGTTGTCCTTCTTATCGCGGACTACTTCCATCTCGTACTCTTTCCAGCCGAGCAGCGATTCTTCGATCAGCAGTTCGCGCGTCGGTGAAAGATCGAAACCGCGACGGCAGATTTCCTCAAACTCTTCCTTATTGTACGCGGTGCCGCCGCCCGAGCCACCCAGCGTGAACGACGGACGAATCACGGTCGGATAACCGCCGCTGCCAGTGGCTTCCGCGATCTGCGCTTGCACGGCGAGCGCTTCTTCGATCGAATGCGCGATGCCCGACTTAGCCGAGCCGAGGCCGATTTTGGTCATCGCGTCCTTGAACTTCTGGCGGTCTTCCGCCTTGTCGATCGCTTCCGGCGATGCGCCGATCAGTTCGACGTTGTATTTCTCCAGCACGCCGTGATGGAACAGGTCCAGCGCGCAGTTCAGCGCGGTCTGTCCGCCCATCGTCGGCAGGATTGCATCGGGACGCTCTTTCGCGATGATACGCTCGACCACTTCCCACGAGATCGGCTCGATATACGTGACGTCGGCCGTGTTCGGGTCTGTCATGATCGTTGCCGGATTGCTGTTGACGAGGATGACCTTGTAGCCTTCCTCACGCAGCGCTTTACATGCTTGCGCGCCCGAATAATCAAACTCGCACGCCTGGCCGATGATGATCGGACCCGCGCCGATGATGAGGATGCTCTTGATGTCTGTGCGCTTCGGCATAACTGCTCTCGATGAATATTTGCGTTGATCTGTTCGGGACTTAAGCGGCGACCTTCGCCGTCTCCATCAGCTTGATAAAGCGGTCGAACAGATACGCGATGTCGTGCGGGCCGGGCGACGCTTCCGGGTGACCCTGGAAGCAGAACGCGGGCTTGTCGGTGAGCGCGAAGCCTTGCAGTGTGCCGTCGAAGAGCGAAACGTGCGTCACCTTGGCATTGGCGGGCAGCGTCGAGGCATCGACCGCGAAACCGTGGTTCTGCGACGTGATCACCACGCGGCCGTCTTCCATGTCCTTCACCGGATGATTCGCGCCGTGGTGGCCGGTCTTCATCTTCATCGTCTTGCCGCCGACCGCGAGACCCATGATCTGATGACCGAGGCAAATGCCGAAGGTCGGAATGCACTTCGCGATGAACTCACGCGTCGCGGCGATCGCGTAGTCGCACGGTTCCGGATCGCCGGGGCCGTTCGACAGGAAGATGCCGTCCGGATTGAGCGCGAGCGCGTCGGCGGCAGTCGATTGCGCGGGCAGCACGGTGACGTGGCAGCCGCGTTCGGTCAGCATGCGCAGGATGTTGTACTTGACGCCGTAATCGAACGCGACGACGCAGAACTTAGTAGGTGCTTCCTGCTTGCCGTAACCGCTGCCGAGACGCCATTCGGTCTGCGTCCACTCGTAGGTCTTCTCGGTCGACACGGCCT
>JAQFVJ010000077.1 GCA_029439525.1 Caballeronia sp. BR6202001591004 | reverse complement strand
ACGTCCAAGATCATCGTCAATAGTCTTTACCGAAGCAAAGCCCATGGCCCGTGCAGATTCGGCGAGCGCGTACTGACGATTCTGGCTCTCCGTGTGCTCCGCCACCTGGCTCATGGTTGACTGCCGGACGTAGACGACTGCGCCGCGGCTGAGATGTTCAGTCGAGATCTTCTGGCTCATCGCTATCTCCTGAAGCGTTCGGGTTTGCCGCTTTGCCCAGCGCTTCCAGTAGAAGTGCCGCGAGCGCTTCGATCACTTCTTCCCGTCGGATTTCCCACAACGGCTGCGTTGAACGCTGGATCTCGGTTCAGTTCCAGCGGAAGTTGTACGCCGGGTTCTCTTTGAAGTCGTCTCATCGGAATAGCCCTCCGTTGATAGAGATCCTGCGGCGGAGTAGCGCTTCCAGTCAGACAGGATGCGGCACAGGAACACCAGTGCTTCCGCGCTCACTTGCGGCTCGCCGAGCGACATTGCCGGGCATATCGACGCATCGAGCATCCACGCGCTGGTAATTCGCGTGAGATTTGTTGTGGAATGTCGAGGTGAACCATCTGATTCGATTCCCGCGGCGCCCGGTACGGCGGACCAGCCTGTATTCCTGGCCGTAGGCGGGATGCCAACGGTATGCGATCACAACGATTTGCGATCGGTATGTTGAATGTCGTGTGGCTTGAGCATGCCGTTCAGACGTCGAGGTGCGCCGAAATTGCGGAAGCAGATGCCGCCGACCATCGCCGCGGCAGAGAGCAACGAGAGCGTTGCCGCGACCCAGTCGCCCGACAGCACGCTGACCAGCGCGCCATAGCCCGACCGTCGCACCCCACCATAGCAGTGCGAGCAGGAGTAGGTGTCGGTGAGCGTGGGCTTGCCTTCGCGCGCGAGGCGCTTGGCCGAGACGAACACCAACAGGCGCGTCAGGCAGACAGCCAGTTCCAGCACCAGTCCCAGACATGAAAAGCCGTGGTCGGATGACGCTGCGCGGGATATACGCCACGAGTATGGTGTTCATCACGCCGCCCGCGAAAATCGGCAGCGTGCCGAACAGGCTGCCGACCAGCGCGATGCGGATCGCACGCGGGATATCGGCGCCTGCATGCAGCAGCCATTTCGCCACGCGTCCGCGCGGCAGGGTAAACACCTCGGTCTGTTGGTCCATGTTCGTGAGAGCGGCGGTCCGTCCGGGTCCTGCTGGTGCTTCGACGGTTTTTTCATTTCATATTGGTTATCGGCCGCGCAATCAGAAACTTTAACTGCCTGTCGGCGCACATCCGGAAGAACCGGCAGGAAATGCGGTCTCTTCCTTGCCCATGCCTACACGTAAACCCCGCCGCATCCACGATTGACACGCATTTTTTTATTTTACCACACCAAATGTACATTAAATGCAGTAGACGTTTTGTCCGATCCGCCCAGACATCCAAAGACCGAAGCCGACCGTGAGGAGAGGGCGATGGAGACGCGCACGCGCTGGACGCTGGTTAGTCTGCCGTTCGTTGGAAGCATGATCAGTTACCTCGATCGCGCCGCGTTATCGATCACGGCGCCGCTGATCTCCAAAAAGCTGAATCTCGATCCCGCGCAGTTGGGCATCGTGTTTTCGAGCTAGTTGGGCATCATGTTTTCGAGCTTCTTCGTGGGATACGCGCTGTTCTGTTTCGTCGGCGGTTATTCGGCGGATCGCTGGGGTCCGAAAACCGTGCTCACCGTGTCGATGCTGGTGTGGTCGCTGTTTTGCGGATTGACGGCGGCGGTCGGCATCGTCAGTCTGCTGCTGGTGCGCATCATCTTCGGCATGGGCGAAGGGCCATTCTGCGCCAACATCAACAAGCTCGTGTCGAACATCCGCGCGACCGGCAGGCGAGCGCGCTGGGCATTGCGAATTCCGGGCAATCGATCGGCGCGGCTGTCGCGGGACCGGTCGTCGGTTTTCTCGCGCTGGCGACGAGCTGGCGCACGTCGTTCGTCATCGTTGGCGCGGCGGGCGTGCTGTGGGTTCTCGCCTGGCTGCTGCTCGCGAAGGACAAGCCGGCGACACCAATCGAAGAACCCGCCGATGCGCGCGTGCAGGACGTCGCCGTGCTCGACGACGGCGCGCCGCCCGCACCGCTATCCAATCAGCCTGCGTCCCGCGATTCTCGCGACTGCCTTCGCGTTCTTCGGCTACGCGTACATCCTCTACTTCTTCCTCTCGTGGTTCCCGTCGTATCTGACGATGGCGCATCACCTCAGCATCCAGAAGATGTCGGTGGTAAGCGTGATTCCGTGGGCCGTCGGCGTGACCGGACTCGTTGCGGGCGGTCTCGTGTGCGACTGGCTCGTGAAGAAAACGGGCCGCGCAATCTACTCGCATAAGATCGTGCTGGTTACGAGCCTCGGCGCGGGCGCGGTGTGCATCGGCGTGACGGGCGCGGTGACCGAACTGACGAGCGCCGTCGCCCTGATGGCGATTGCCGTGTTCTTCATGTACGCCTCGTTCAACACGTACTTCGCGATCGTGCTCGATACTGTGGAGAGGCGCCGCGTCGGCGCGGTCGGCGGGTTCGTGCATTTCATCGCGAACCTGGCGGACATCGTCGCGCCCGCGTTGACCGGCTTTCTCGTGCAGTGGTCGGGCAATTTCAAGAGCGCGTTCATTCTGACGAGCGTGATCGCCGCGCTCAGTGCGATCTTCGTCGCGGTGTTCGTGCGCGCGCCCAAGCCTCAATTGCAGCTTCAACCGGAACTGGCCTGAACTCATGCGTCATTACGCGACCATCGAGGAACTGCGCGTCGCCGCCCAAAAACGTGTACCGTGCATGTTCTACGAATACGTCGATGCCAGGTCGTGGACCGAATCGACCTATCGCGCGAATACGGAATACTTCGCATGTCTGAAGTTTCGTCAACGCGTCGCGGTCGATTTCAGCATGCGCAATCTTGCCACGACGATGATCGGTCAGCCGGTATCGATGCCCGTCGCGCTCGCGCCGACCGGCATCGCCGGCATGCAGCACGCGGACGGCGAAATGCTCGCGGCGCGCGCGGCGCAGCGCTTCAGCGTGCCGTTCACGCTGCCGACCGTGAGCATCTGTTCCATCGAGGATATTGCCGCGCACATGCAGACGCCGTTCTGGTTTCAGCTCTACATGATGAAGGAAGGATCGCGGTTTCATCGCGGACCTGATCGCGCGCACGAAGCGGGCGCAGTATTCCGCGCTCGTGCTCACGCTCGATCTGCAAAAATACAGGGGCAACGTCACAAGGACAAGCGCAACGGCCTGTCCGCGCCGCCGACACTCACCTTGCTCACCTTGCGCAACCTCGCGCATCTCGCGCGCTATCCGCGATGGTGCGCCGGCATGTTGCGCACGTCGCGCCATACGTTCGGCAATATCGTCTGGCATGCGCGGGGCGTGACCAGCATCGCGTCGATGGCCGAGTGGGCCGCGAAGCCGTTCGATCCCACGCTGACGTGGAAGTACATCAACTGGGTGCGAAAACGCTGGGGCGGCAAGCTCATTCTCAAGGGCATTCTCGACGAAGAAGACGCGCGCATCGCACGCGATATCGGCGCGGATGCGGTGATCGTGTCGAAGCACGGCGGACGTCAACTCGACGGCGCGCCATCGACGATATCGATCATGCCGCGCATCGCCGACGTGTTGCACGGCGATATCGAATTGCATATGGGACGGTGGCACTCGCTCGGGTCAGGACGTGTTGAAGGCGCTCGCGTGCGGCGCGCATGCGGTTCATATGGGCCGCGCGTTTCTTCTTTACGGCCTCGGCACCAAAGGCGAAGCGGGCTTCACACGTTGCCTCGAAATCGTTCGCGATGAACTCGACATGACGATGGCGCTCGCTGGCGTCACCGATGTCCGCGCGGTCGATGGCCGCGTGTTGCGCGCGGGCGGGTTCATGAAAAAACGCGTATCGTCGAACGAAGAAGGCACAGCCGTTGATATTCAGGCTGCCTGAGCGGATCAAATTTAAAGGAGACTCGAATCATGTTGAAGTCGTTGTCGCCGGAACAGGTCGAGCATTTCAGAAAGTTCGATTACATCGCGCCGATCCGCGTGATGTCCGAGAAGACCGCGCTGGAGTTGCGCAAGCGTCTGGAAGATTTCGAGCATTCGAGCAATCCGCTCAAGAAAAAAGCGCTGCACGTGAAGAGCCATTTGCTGTTTTCGTGGCTCAACGAACTGGTGTGCAGCGACAAGGTCGTCGATGCGGTCGAAGACTTGTACAGTCTGAATCTGCTCGTATGGGCCAGCAGTTTCTTCATCAAGAACGGCAACGATTCCGCGTATGTATCGTGGCATCAAGACTCGACGTACTGGGACTTGTCGAAGCCCGATGTCGGGACCGCATAGGTCGCGTTATCGGAGAGCAATCGCGCGAATGGCGCGATGCAGGTCGTGCCCGGGACGCATCTGCTCGATCAGATTCCGCACCGCGATACCTTCAACGAAAACAATCTGCTCACGCGCGGTCAGGAAATCGCTGTCAATGTGGACGAATCGCAGGCGGTGTCGATCGAACTGGAACCGGGCGAAATGTCGCTACACCCATGTGCGCATCGTGCATGGCTCGCCGCCCAACGAATCGCCTGAGCGGCGTATCGGCTATGCGATCCGTTACATCCCGACGTATGTGCGGTAACTCGAAGGCGACGACAGCGCGACGCTCATGCGCGGCGTCGATACCTTTAACACTTTCGAACACGAGCCACAACCAATGCAGGATCTCGATCCTGCCTTCGTCGCGCTGCATCAGCAGATCGGCGAGCGCAATCTGAATATTCTCTACAAGGGCGCGGCGCAAGCATCGGCAAGCCAGCGATGACCACGTTCAATGCAGCGCTGATGGAGCGCTCGGGCGAGTCGTTGCGCATCGCGCCGGTGTCGATCAAAAATCTCGCCGATACCGATGTGATCGTGCGCGTAAAAGCCGCAAGCCTGTGTCATACCGATCTCGAAGCAATGCGCGGGGACTTGCGAACGCCCTTGCCCTTCGTGCCAGGCCATGAAGCCGCGGGCATCGTCGAATGGACGGGCAGCGCGGTCACGAAGGTGACGAAGGGCGATCACGTCGTGATGTCGTGGAATCCGCATTGTGCGGCGAATGTTTTTATTGCACGCGGAAACTGGCGATTCTGTACCAGCCGTATCGTATCGCGATCGCATGGCGGAGGCGTTTCATTTCGATGGCCGTCCGCGGCTCTTTCTCGATGACGGCGCCCCCGTGCATCAACTCGCGTATATGGGCAGTTTCGCAGAGTGTTGCGTGGTTTCTCAGGACTGCGCAGTGCCGGTGCTGAAGCAGTTGCCGTTCGATCGCGCGTGCCTCATCGACTGCGGCGTGATGACGGGCTTCGGCGCGGCGACCAACATCGCCAAAGTGGAGCCGGGCAGTTCGGTCGCGGTGATCGGCTGCGGCGCGGTGGGTTTGTCTGCGATTCAGGGCGCGAAACACGCGGGCGCCGTGCGTATCGTCGCGGGGGATCGTGCGCCGGACAAGCTCGACATGGCGCGCGCGGTCGGCGCGACGCATGCGCTATTCGCGGCGATGCAAGACGTCACCGACAAACGCGGCGCGGATGTCGTGATCGAATCTGCGGGCAATCGAAACTCCCTTAAAACAAGCATCGAACTGGTGAGACCGGGCGGACAGGTCGTGTGGCTCGGCAAGCTGCCCGCCGACGACGAAGCATCCTTTCGCGCTGAGGCGCGTTGATGGGCGAGAAACGCATCGTGCCGAGCTACGGCGGCGCGAATCGCGCGCGCGACTTCCCGATACTCGCCAACGCGTATCTCGACGGCACTTTGAAGCGCGACGAATACGTGACCTCGCGCATCACGCTCGATCGCCTCAACGAAGGCATGCAACGGCTCGCGGTGGGCGCAGACGTGCGCGCCGTCATCGAATTCTGACGGAGCGTGCTCATGCGTCATCCCAACATGCAGCCCGGCTGGGTCGATGCGCCGCATCGCAGTGTTACGCTCGGGCATTTTGCGGTGGAATCGGGCGAACATATCGACGATCTCTTTCTTTCGTATGTCGTGCACGGCGATCTCGACGATCGCACGCGGCCCACCGTGCTCAGCTTGTGCGCGATCGGCAGCACGCATCGGCTGGATTTTCTGATCGGTGCGGGACGGGCGTTCGATCCCGCGCGCGTGACCGTGATCGTCGTCGATGCCTTGGGCAACGGCTTGTCGAGTTCGCCTTCCAATTCGGCGACACAGGGCAGCGAGCGCTTTCCGCGCTTTACGATCCGCGACATGGTGAACAGCCAGAAGGCGCTGCTCGATCATCTCGGCATCGTTGCAGTGGAGTGCGTCATCGGTGCATCGATGGGCGGCATGCAGGCGCTACAATAGGGCGTGTCGTATCGAAATTTCATGAAGCAACTGATCGCGCTGGTGCAGATGGCGAAGATTATGCTGTGGTCGCATGCGATCAATCTTGCAGGACGTCGCGCGCTGCAAACGTCGAACGGCGACGGAGCGGCTGGCTTTCCGTCATGCATGTGCTCGCGATGCGCACGCCCGAGCGCTTCGAACAGGACGTCTCGCAGGCGGGCAGCACACAGGGGTGGTTCGACAAACGCGCGGCATGGTTCGAAATGCAGTGTCTCGATCCGCTTGACTGGATGGATCTGGCAGTCGCTTGCCTACGATGCGCACGATGTCGGCACGACGCCCGGCTTTAATGGCGACACGGCGCGCGCTGGCGAGCAATCGATGCGCACACGCTGATCGGCGTGCCGGCGCTCGATCTGTACAATCCTGTTGAAGCGGGCATGTGGGCCGCCGCGCAGATAAAAGCACGCGACGCTTCTGCGTGTGCCTTCCACGAGCGGCCACATGATGGCGTCCGACGCCGATCTCGCGTCCGACGCGCAACTGAACGCGGATATCGCTTCGTTAATGGATCAACGCTTGCCATCGACATGAATCTGCACGCACACGACATCGCAACGGGCGGATCGATTCAGCGCCTGTTGCGCGAGATGATCGAAGACGGCAGCATTGCGCCGGGTGAAAAGCTGCTCGAGGCGCAGGTCGCGAAGTCGTTTTGCATCAGCCGTTCGTCCGCGAGCATTGCGCTTGCGGCTTTGTGCGCGGACAAGATCATCGTCGAAAGCGAAGGGCGCGGGTACCGCGTGGCCGGCCAGGCATCGGGCGAACGCGCGGGCAAAACGGCGGTGCTCGACCGAATGGAGATCACGAGCGCCGCGCCGCAATGGCAGCACATGTATGCCGAACTCGAACGCGAACTGTGCACGCGCGTGCCATTCGGTTCAGTACGCGTCACCGAAGAAGGGCTGGCGCAGCACTTCGAAGTGAGCCGCACCGTCGCGCGCGGCGTGATAGCGCGCATGCATAGCGTCGGTCAGCTATCGAAGGATCGCAACGGGCACTGGATCGCGGAACAGGTGACGGAGGAGCGCATCGGGCATTTGTTCGAAATGCGCCGCTTGCTGGAACCGACTTTGCTGATACAGGCCGCGCAGCATGCGCCGCACGAGTTTTTCGAAAGCGCGCGCGAGCGGCTCGTCGCTGCGATCGAGGTGGAGCATCGCGGCGGCGCGGAAATGGATACCGCCGAGACCGATCTGCATATCGATCTGCTGTCGCATTGCCCGAACAAGGAAATCGTGTTCGCGCTCGCGCGTACGCATGTACTGTTCGTGCCGACGCGCTATCTCACCGATCCCTATCTGCAGATTCCCGATCAGCTCATCAGCGATGCGTTGACCGAGCATCTGCAGATCGTCGATCACACATTCTGGCGGGGCGGCCGGAGCACGCCGCCCAGGCTTTGCAGGCGCATATCCGCGAGGCGGATATGCGCTGGATACTGCGGTTCGAAATCATCCGCCGCATGAAGCAGCCCGATCTGCCTTCTTATCTCGCGCCGCTCAACGCCTGCTAACACTGCCTCACACCTCCAAGAAGCACAGCAGTTTCCACAGCTTGTAATTGGCGCGTGCGGAACGCGTAATCGAGTGGATGAACCTTCTTGAGCGCCCGTGCGCCGCTGAATTCGCTGCGCAACGCATCGATCTGATGGCAGCAGAGATAGAACACCGCCTGCTTGATGCTGTCGTCGAAATTCTTGAGTGCCAGAACAGCAGCGCGCCGAAATGCGTCTGCACTTCGTCGTACACGCGCTGCTCGACCTGCATGCCGAGCACTTGCCGCTTGGCGAGCATCTTCAGCACGATCCAGTAAGCGTCGAGCGCGCGCATTCTTCTGCAGATCGGCGCTCAGGCCAACCGGATTGACGCGATAGTGATAGACTGGTTTCGACAGGCTGACATAGCCTTTTGCCAGAGAATGCAGTACGAAGGCGAAGATGGTGTCCTGGGACGCCATGCTCTCGGGAAACAGCGCGCTGCTGAACAACTCGCGTCGAATGACCTTGCCCCACGGATAGCCCGATAACTCATGCTTGTCGGGATCGGCCTGTTCCGCCGCGGCCGGCTTGAAGATATGCATGCCCGCGCAGATTGTCTTCCACATCGACGATGCAATAGCTGCCCTGCACGATATCGGCGTCGTCCTTCACCGCGCGATCGAGCAGCGTTTCGACGCTGTCTTCGTACAGGTACTCGTCCGCGTTGACGAACATCAGATACTTGCCCTTCGCATGGCGGATGCCTTCGTTGCGCGCGGCCGAAACGCCGCCGTTTTTCGGCGACACCACGACGAGTCGCGGGTTGCGGCAATAACGTCTCAGGATTGCGGAACCGTCCGTCGAACCGTCATCGACGACGATCAGCTCGAAAGTATGGATTGTCATCTGCGACAGGATCGAATCGATGCACTTGGCTAGGTACTTCTCGCCGTTGAACACGAGCACGATGATCGACAACGCGATGTCGCGATGATCGTCGTTCATACAATTGAGCGATGACGTATTCGACGAGCTATACGGATCTGCCCGATCGTGGTCTCGAGCACGCGCTGATCGATCATCACGTTCCTGCTGCCGTTGACGAGCCTGAGTCTGACGGCCGCCATGCCCAGCACCGGGCGAAACAGCGCTTCGATGCCGCCCGCCGCGATCAGCCTGGACTTCGTGGCCCCGTACACCTGGTTATAAACCTTGCTCACGATTCCCCATCCCTGAGAAAGACTGGCCTTTATGCGTTGCATCGGGTGCATGTCGCCTGAAGACGCGCATCGATGGTGCATAGTCGATTGTCAAGTCGGGGCCGTCTATGCCCTCAACCCCTTTAAGCTTTGGATTTCTATTTACCCCTGGCAATTTCTTAACCGGGATTCTTTACTTGATGTATGCGCTAAAGAATCGTTCGCCATGCATAAGATTTTCGCTAAAGCGGGAATGCGGCGAACGCCTTGAGTGTTTGTATTGTCTGGAAGCGACGTCGGGAACACGACGCGCTTCGAATTCTTGCCAGACGGGTGATCCGGAACGCATGAGCAGATACGCGTAAAATATACCTTTCACGACAAATAGCCGGATTTTGTCGGACAATTGCGCTAACGCTGCAAGTGCGAAAGCGCTGCACTGTGGCGTGAAGCTTGCTCTTCAAGCCAGTCATGCCGGGGGCCGGCATCCTGCCCGCTAAAAAGGTGCATCGTGTAACAAGACGAGGGATTCCATCGGAACTCTCGGCTGCAAAAACCTGGTTTTGCCTCTGTAATTGCGGAGACGGTATGCATTGGATCACCTTGGCCGGAACGATCGCGTTTGGAGCGGTGTTGATCCTCGCTGTGCTGGCGATGGTCGATATCCTGTTCCTGAAACCGGCGTCCCGAACCCAAAAGTCGCGCTCGCCCGATAAGGCGAACGCTGCGCATGCGTCACTCTACAAGGGAATGCGGCGCCGGGCGTTCGCCGACAAGAAGAACTGAACTCATTCGTCGTTCTCCGACAGACCGGACATATCGGGAATGAGGTCGAGACGCACGCGCAGGCAGACCAGATAAGCAGCATATACTCCCGCCGTTCCGAGACCCGTCGCCAGCAGCACGCCGGTGCTCTCGAAGATCGGCACCCAGCAGAAAATTCCCCGCCAGCTTGATCAAAAAGCCGAATACCGCCGTCGCGGAGATTTCCTTGGCGCGCGCTTCACTCACGAACAATTGCGCCAGCACCCATAGCCCGAACATAAAGGGAATCTGCAGCAGACCCGCGCGGAACATATGGGCCACCGCAATGGTGTCTTCGCTCGTGAATGCACCGCGCTGAAACAGCAAGGCGATCGCATAAGGCGCAAGGACGTATGCGATGGACGCGCCGATCGCGCCGACCCCGAGCATGATGAACGACTACTTCACTGCCATGCTGCGCGCGCACGTGATCGCCTCTGACCAGCACTTCCGAAATGATCGGCAGCGTGGCCCGGCTGATCGCCAGCGCGCCCATGCTGATGAGTAGCGACAGCAGACGCGTCGCATAGCCGAGCGTCGCGATCGCGCCGTCGCCGCTATGTGCCAGAAAGTATTGGTCGAGCGGGCCTGAAATGTTGATCACCGCACCGACCAGCAGGATGCCCATCGCCCGGAACATCGTCGGCCATTGATCGGACTTGAGCGAGAAGCGCGGAAACGCCCGAATGCCGTCCGCTTTGCGCGCGAGCACGCGCAGCATGATCGCCTGCACGGCGAAGCCGACCGCTGTTCCATCAGCAGCGGCATGCCCGATGTCGTGTCGCTCGCAGCCAGCACGAGCGCGAAGAGCGCGATGGCGGGCACGCATTCGAGCAGCGTATTGATGTGCTTTTCGCACGCCTGCAAGCGCAAAGCGGATATGCAGATGGTCAGCGTAATCACGCCCAGAGGCGCCATGCCAATAATCATCCAGTGGCAGGTTTCGCGCGTCGCTTCGGAAAGGTTGCCGGATGCGTAGCCCGCGAGATGCGGCCATAACACGCAAAGCAGCACGGCAAGACGGTGCCGACGAACAGCGCCAGGCCTTCGACTTCGCCAAGAAACTGGCTCTGCGCCTCGCGATTTCGACGAAGCCGGATGAGCGCGGGCACGAGCAGCGGCCTGAGTTCGGAGGTCAGCGTGACCGGCACCCAGTTGACGAGCGTGAAGGCGAGCTGATAAGCGTCGATCGTGCCGCTGATGCCGTAGCGGTAGGCGATCGTCATTTTCTTGGTCGCGTTCACGACCTTGCCCGCGAGCACGAAGCCTAGCAGAATGATGGCGCTGCGCGCGATCCGCTTATGATCCTGATGCACGCCGCCAAGGCGTCTTCGTACCGATGAGATCGCTGCCGTCAACACTCGATGATTCCTCGTATATGTTCTTGCTTCTGTGGCTCGTGGCCTTATAAGCGTGTGTTCTCTGGCCCATCGGTTCAAATTCGTCTTGACATCGACCACGGTGAAGTCGTCCCTCGACTTCCACGTATGCAGGCCCGCAGGCCCGAGCGTCGTGCGGGCGGGCGCTTGGCGAAGAGCACGCATTCAAAATAAGTCTCGCGCGTGAGTTCGGTGATTTCGCAAAAACTTCGCGACGCGCCATAGCTTTCCTCGCAGTCCTGCGCGGGACGAATCAGCCGGCCGTGCGCGTCCCTGAAGATGCTGCCGGCCATGCGCGCTTGCCATAACGCCATTTTTCGAGGCGCATCCAGCTATTGAGCGCTGTACGAACCAGCGCCGATTCGAATTCCATCGTTGCCCCCGGTTCATCGCAGCCCCGCGCGGTCTGCTTGCGACCGACCGTGCCAAGGCTCATTAAGGAAGGAATGGTGCGCACGGCTGAAAAGCGGATCAGCGTGGCAATTATTCGTGGTCTGCGATAGTGAACGCACGTTTCTGGCGACGTGCTATTCAACGGTGGGAGCGTGCGGGAATGCGCGTGCAACGACAGCTCGCTAACGCACCATGGGCAAATGCGCTCTTTTGAACGAGCGTCGAGAATAGCGGTCTGTGTTTGCGGTCTTCGAATCCATCGTATTTTCCTCAAGGTCAAGCGTATGAAGGATCACGAACTCACCAAGGCTGCTTGGCGGTATCTTGCGGTGCTTTTGCTTGGCATATCGTATTTGGCATTCGCGGATGGCTCGCCGGTGCCTAGAACCCTTAACCAAATGAAGAAAGGGCTGTTAACCCTCGAGGAATGCTGTTAACCTGCTCATTGTTTCGACGGCGAAAGGGACATGGCTAACCCTATATTCGACGAACTTTGGGCACTCATCGAACCGTTGCTACCGCCTCC
>JAQFVJ010000076.1 GCA_029439525.1 Caballeronia sp. BR6202001591004 | reverse complement strand
GGCCAAAAGTCGTAAGCCGAATTGACTAGCTGACTCCCGCGCCTTAATAGGCGCGTCTTTCCCGAACGACTGTCCATTTCGC
Organism: Caballeronia sp. BR6202001591004; assembly: GCA_029439525.1. GTDB lineage: Bacteria > Pseudomonadota > Gammaproteobacteria > Burkholderiales > Burkholderiaceae > Caballeronia. The sequence continues at coordinate 11,328 of JAQFVJ010000076.1, read as the reverse complement.
CTACGCCTTTTGGCCGGGTTTCTTCCTGCGATCCGATGCGGCATCATGCGCTGACACGCGTCGCTCGAGCGTCGCGGGAACGCTATGGGTCACCTCAAGTGGAGTCGAGCGATGAGCGACAGAGAGCATCAGGACGAGCATCCTTTCCACGACGACCACGCCGAACGCAGCGGAGGATCAGTCCAGCGACGCGCCAACCGATCCCGCACGGCGGCGTCTTGCTCGCGGGGGGCGTGGCGGGCGTCGGGATGGCGGTGCTGTCGCTCGGCGGATGCAATCTCTTCGAGCCGAAACCCGCCGCGCCCCAAACAGCGGCGGATGCCGCACTCGACCGCACGCTTGCCTTCAAGGTAAAGCAGGCCGTCATCTACGCGGAAAACCGCAGCTTCACCAATCTCTACGGCAACTATCCGGGCGTGCAATATCCACTTTCGGCGGTGTCGGCGTCGCGTTACACGCAGCGTGACCGCGACGCCGTCACGCCCATGCCGGACGCTGCCAAAAATCTGGGGCGGACTGGTGCTGCAGGCTCAGGAGATCGGGCAAGCGCTACGCGATCACCGAGCAGCAGCTTCTCGATCTGCGTAACGCGCCGTTCCAGATCGTCGATGCGCAATGGCGCGCCGCTGCCGAATTCGGTCATCACGCGCGATCTGGTGCATCGCTTCTATCAGAATCAGAACCAGATGCAGATCAATGCGGGCCGCAACAATCAGTTCGCCGCGTGGGGCGATTCCGGCGGCCTCGTCATGGGTCATTACCTGAATTCGCCGGACACGCTCAGATTGTGGGACCTCGCGCAGCAGTACACGCTCTGCAACAACTTTTTCATGTCGGCGTTCGGCGGCTCCTGGCTGAACCACATCTTCCTGATTTCGGCGCAGGCGCTCTTTTATCCGGACGCGAGAAACAGTCCGGCGGCGAAGCTACTCGCGGTTGTCGAGGGCGACGATCCTGCCGGTTCACGCCTGAAGCTCTCGCCCGACTCACTGAAGTCCGCGCTCGAAGGTCCGCCCAAGTTCGTGCGAGACGGCGCACTCACCGCCGACGGCTACGCCGTCAACACGATATTCCCGCCGTTCCAGCCGAGCAACGTGCGACCCACGCCCGCGCGGCGATCAGCAGATAGCCGTAGTGCAGCGCCGTGACCGGCACGACGGCGCGCGCGGGCTTCCAGTCGCCGAAGGTCCGCGCATAAATTTCGTTGAAGGCCTTCCAGTGCTCGACGCCGACGAGATAAGCCGTCACTTCGATGCAATCCTCGAACCGCGCACCCGCCGCTTCGAGCACGGTTCGCAGGTTGATCAAAACCTGTTCGGCCAGCTCCTCGAACGGGCGATCGCCGGTGTGCGTGCCGTCAGGCCGGATCGGCAATTGTCCAGACACGCACACGAGGTTGCCGGCGCGCGTCGCGTGCCTGTAATGACCGGCCGGCACGGGCAGTCCCGGCGCGTTGATGAGTTCGATCTTGGGCATGGGCTTGAACCAAAAAGGAATGAAAGTACCGGCGTCAAAGCACGCGCCGGCTCGCCAGAAAATCGAGAAACGCGCGCGAGCGGGCCGCCATCGACTCGCTCTGGTAGCACACGGCATTCACCGGGCTGACGCACGTCCTCGAGTGCATCGTCGAGAATCGTGCGCAAGCGACCGGAGCGGACATCGGCGGAAATCATGAAGCCCGCGAGACACGCGATGCCGCCGCCATCGAGCGAGATCTAGCGGATAGTCTCGCCGCTTGATGCGCTTACCGACGGACGAATCGTGACGAAGGATGCGCTTTCCGTATCGCAACGGCGTTGCAACGGCCAGTCATTTGAGGCTTTCCGGCGCGCTGAAGCCGATCAGCCGCGCCCGCATCAGTTCGTCGATATCGCTGCTCGGCAAGATACGCGGGACTCGCGAGCACGCGCAAGCGGCTCCTCCCGAGCGACCGCGCGTGCAGCGTCGAATCCTGCAGCGCGCCGATGCGAATGGCGATATCCACGCGCAGCTCCAAAAAATTTACGATGCGCTCGTTGCTGGTCAGTTCCAATGAAATTTCTGGATAAAGGGCGGAGAATTCCCGGACGTGCGGCACAATGCAGTGAAGCATAAAGGGGGCGATGCGCATCGACCCGCAGTTGCTCGGAAGGCCGCTCGCGGCGGCGCGAGATGGCTTCCTCCGCATCGTTCATCGCGGCGAGGATGGTGCGGGCGCGGCCGAGAAACAGATCGCCTTCGTCCGTCAGTTGCAGATGCCGGGTCGTGCGGCGCACGAGCGTCACACCGAGTTTCTTTTCCGGACGCGTTAGCGTGCGGCTCACGCCGGACACGGTTTGCGCGAGCGCTTCGGCTGCGACCGTCATCGAACCGCTGTCGATCACGGTGACAAAGACCAGCAGTTCGTCGGTATTGGTCTTCACGGCCACGCCACCGTATTGTTGATCCGAAGTCAAATGTTATTTGAGACTACCACTGTTTTTGCGAAAGTAGAAGCTGCTCATCATACTGTGCGCGTCAATTTGAAAACGAACACTTTTTCAGGAGCGACAGAATGAACATTTTCATCATCACCGGCGCCGGCGGTTTTATCGGCGGATCGATTGCGGCGGGACTCGCGCGTGACGGCCACACGGTGCGCGGCCTCATCCGTCGCGCGGAGCAAAGTAACGACCTGAAGGGGCTAGGTATCGAGCCGGTCATCGGCAAACTCGACCACACCGCCCTGCTCACCGCCGAAGCACGCGCGGTCGATGTCAACATCAACGCGGCCAGCAGCGATTATCCGCGGAGCGGTCGAAACCCTGATCGCCGCGCTCGAAGGCTCGAACAAGCCGTTTCTGCACACGAGCGGATCCGAGCATCGTCGGCGATGCGTGCGGCGGTGACGCGCCGACCGACAGGATCTACACCGAAGACGATCTGCCGGAGCCGACGCTCGACAAGCGCCGCGCGTGGCCATCGACAATCTCGTGCTGGATGCCGCCAAACGCGGTGTGCGCTTGGCGGTTCTGTGCAACACGCTGATCTACGCTACGGCCACGGCGCAGTGCCGAACACTGCGAGCGTGCTGTCGTGCATCGTGTAGCCGCCGGACAGCGCGCCACCGAAAATTTCGCACAGCGCGGCGAGGCCCGAACCTCTTTGTGCAAGCCCATCGCAGTAAGCGTGCCGAACGGTGCTTCGTGCATCACTTTCGGCTTGCCTTCGTGATCGAGCAGCATGCCCGGCGCGACCTGTACGCCCTTATTGTACGCGACGCGTCTTGCCGTACGCGATGCCGGCCGTCGCGAAATCGAGCACGAGCGGATCCTTGCCGTCACGCGGATACGCCGCGCAAAACGGATTCGTCCCGAAACGCCGATCGGTGCCGCCGAACGGCGCGACCAACGAATCGCCCGCGACGTTGACGAAGTGGAACGACACCATGCCTGCTTTCGCGCATTGTTTCGCCCAGTGTCCGATGCGGCCGATGTGATGCGCGTTGCGCAGACCCACCGTGCACACGCCGAGCTTTTTCGCGCGCTCGATGCCGTATTCCATCGCCTCGAACGCGACGACCTGGCCGATGCCCTTGCGGCCGTCGATAGTCAGCACCGCGCCCGCATCGCGGACAATTTCGGCATGTGTTGAGCTTGAGCTGGCCATCCGCGAGCGACGCCGTGTAGCGCGGAATCATGCCGACGCCATGCGAATCGTGGCCCGAGAGGTTCGACATCACGAGATGGTCCGCGACCAACTTCGCTTCGCGCGGCGCGCTGCCGACGTGTTCCTAGATCGCACGGACATAGGCGTGCAGCGTGTCGGGCGCGATGCGCAAAATTCGGCGGCAGACTTGTGAGTATCGTTCATTGGGGCTGCCGTCTCCTGTGTGAAGTGTTCGCACGTCGTTTTTAAGATGCGCGCAGATCTCACACTTTACCGCCGATCAACTGGCCTGACCAGTTCGTTTTCAGGACACGCATGAAAGCCCGCTCTCGCAGCGGGCTTTCATGCGTCGATCGTTCGATCAGGCACACCTCAGATCAAGGCGCCTTCGCGATGACTTTCGCCACCGTCGCCGTCAGCTTTTTCGCATACGGTACGTCGAGAAACTCGTTCGGTCCGTGCGCATTCGATTTCGGGCCGAGCATCTCGACCACCATGAATTGCGATTTCGGAAAGCCTTCCTTGAGCATATTCATCAGCGGAATGGTGCCGCCTTGCCCCATGAAACGCGACGTCCGCGCCGAAGTGACAGCGCGATGCATCGTTGAGCGAAGTCGCGAGCCACGGCGCGAGGTCCGGCGCGTTTCAGCCAGTTGCAGCACCTGCTTCCGACTTGAACGTGACCTTCGCGTTGTACGGCGGATCGAACTCGAGCAGCGACTTGAGCTTCGCGACCGCTTCCGTCGCCTCGACGAGCGGCGGCAGGCCCGCCGCGCCCGTCACAGTCAGTGACGGGCGCCATGTCGAATTGAGCAGCGCCTCCTTCGGATAGGTTGTGGTCGGTAACACGCTACCGCCGTCCGCGCCGCCCGCCCACGGCAGTTTCTTCCACACATCGTCGCCGAGGATTTGCGCAGTCGCGCTGGTTTCGAGCAGACGTTGCAGCGGAATTGCGCAATGAAAATCCTTCGGCAGCAAGTTGCCGGTGGCCGCGTCTTCGAGACGTTCGAACAGTTGCCGCATGATGCGGAACGTCGACGGCGCGATGCCGCCATAGCCGCCCGAATGCAGACCTCTTCTTCGAGCACCTGGATTTCCAGATCGCCGGCGACGAGACCGCGCAGCGACGTCGTTAGCCACAGCTAGGTCGTAGTTGCCCGCACCGGAATCGAGGCAGATCACGAGACCGACATCGCCGAAACGCGCGCGCAATGCATGGTCTTCGCCTCATACGCAAGGTGCGACAGGACTGACCCGACACCAGCATCGTCGTGCTGACGAACGTGAGTAACGTCGCCATTCTGCGTTCGATCCTGAACGCCGGCGCCATGAGCCTCGTCAACAAGGCAGAGCCGATCGAACTGATGTCGACGGCGGTGCGACATGCGCGCGTCGCAGGTATGTCAGCGCATCGTTCGTCGACGCATTGGCGCAAGCCGGTACGGAAACGGAATTCCCGCGGGAGGCGCCACGACTCTCGCTGCGAGAGGTCGAGGTCGTGAAGCTGTTCGCGAAGGACCAATCCATTACCGAGATCGCTCACAAACTACGGCGCGACGTCCGCACGATCAGCCGGCAAAAGCGTGACGCCATGAACAAGCTGGGTGTAAAAAAAACGATCCGGGTGTTTGCATTTGTCCGCGCCCAAGGATTGGGCTGAATTCGTCGGTGGGGGTGTCCGGGTTTCGGATGCCTCTTATGTTTTTTGATGTTCCATTATCCGATTCTTACGCAAAGAATTCCGATACATCGTCGAATTCGCTTTGAGTATTAAGGTGTGTTTAAATGGAAATGGAAAATGAGAGTCTGGAGTTCTCGCATTCGAAAAGAGTGAGGTTGGCGATTGCGGACGATTATCCACTCGTACTCCTTGCAGTCGAGAAACTGGCCGGCAGGTTTCCGAATGTCGAAGTGGTCTGTCGGAGCGTCAATTCCACGCGGCTCGAAGAGTCGCTTGCGCGGGGCGGGGGGGATGTGACGTTGCCATCATCGACTTGCACATGCCCGGCGGGCACCATGGCGATGGCGTCGAACTGATCCAGCAGCTTGCCAATCGCTTTCCCGAGTTGCGGATCATCGTGCTCTCGCGTGACGAGAATGCCGCGACCGTCAAGCAGGCACTCGACGCTGGAGCGCACGCGTTTCTCAGTAAGCAGGACCGCCTCGATCTGGTGTACCTGGCAATCGTCTCGGTCGTATCGAACGAGAACGAAACCTATCTCGGTCCGGCAATCAGACGATCGATTGCTATCGCCAATGCGGATGGGCACACACGGTTCATTCGTCAACGATTCACGAGCCGCGAATTCGAGGTTATCGAACGTTACGCGCGTGAAGCCAACGTCACCGAGATCGCGAAAGAACTCGGACACAGCGTGAAAACAATCAGCGCCCAAAAATGCGCGGCCATGCGAAAACTCGATCTATCGAGCGACGCGGATCTCTATCGGTTCGTTGCTAACAGCGACTTTCTGTAAAACGCTTCGAGGCGAGCGTTCTGCGTTATCAGTTTGCTGTTTGCGCGTCATCCAGCAAGGTCTTGATTATGTTGACCCTGGTTCATAAAACATAACCAATAAAAATATGAGCAGCGCGCCACCGCTTCGGGTGATTGTCGCGGACGATCATCCTGCAATCGTCGAAGGCATTCGTTTTTGTCTCGAACGAAAAGGTGGAATTCAAGTCGTGGCTACGGCAAGCAACACGCTGGAGTTGGCGGGGGCGCTCGATATCGCGCCATGTGAGTACGTCTTCGCAGATGTAGGCATGCAAGGTATCAACGGCGAGAGCAGTTCGATCAACTTTCTGAGGCATCTCGCCTGACAGGTGCCAGGTGCCGCGTCCGAAAATCATCGTCGTCACGATGATCTCGCATAGCCCCATGCTTGCAGGGCTATTCCGATTGGCATCGATGCCCTGGTCGACAAGCGGGATGGATTCGAGTGTCTGCATGCGGCGACCGCCGCCACCGGTTGCAGGGACCGCTATCTTTCGCCGAGCGTGAGCGAGGCAATTCGCGAGTTTCCTCCCTCTACGCCGGCACGCGCAGGCGTGCTAAGTCGACGGGAATGGGAGGTGTTTCGTCTTTATGCGAGCGGACTTCTTTTCTTCTCGAGGAAATCGCCGAACGTTTCGGGCGGAGCGTCAAGACCGTGACCACTCAAAGGCGCAGCGCAATGCGCAAGTTGGGGCTCGAATCGGAAGCCGAGTTGATTGAGTTTTGTCGCCAGTTGGGCCTGGTTTGAGGTCTGCCTGCGTCAGTTGGTCAGGACGATTCAAGACTCATTTGAGACAAATCTTATTTTCTGAGGGATTCGTGCAGCCCAGACTGTCAGATCCATATTTGGGGCCGGCGCATATTTCTGCATTAAGCCAATTCGCGCGGCGCTTATCAACCGCAAGCGCAACTGCAATTGCGTGTACGCGGTGACTTGAAAGGAAGTTGAATTGAGATCATTGTCGGCGTGCTTCTGCTCGGTGCTTTTCGCGCTCGGCCCTTCGGTTTCTTTCGCCTCGACCTCGACACATTCCGGCTACGACTCGGTCCCATGACGGCTACGATGGCATCGACCGGAGGGAGCATCACGAACTACGTCTGTTGCCCGTGCTCGGCGTAGTGGCAGTTCTGATCGTCACCTTGCGTGCGCTCGTCCTACTGCAACGTGAAATGTCGCGTCGCGTGGAAACGGAACAGCGGCTCGCTACGCAATTGAGCTTCCAGCAAACGATGATGGAAATGGTGCCGTATCCGCTCATCGCGAAAAATATGGCAAATCGCTACGTCGCGGTCAATCACGCTTTCGAGGACGCGCTGGGCGTGCGGCGCGAGGAAATCCTCGGGCGCACCGGTCTGGAGGTGGACGCCTGGGGCCGTGAGCACAGCCGCGTGCTTCACAATCTCACGGCGAAGACGCTGGTCACGGAAAAACGTCAGGAAATCGAGGCGGAATTCTTCGACGACGAGGCTCGCTCGCGATTCGGCCTGTTCTGGACGGGCGCCTTCTCAGCGTCGAACGGCGAGCGCGCCGGCGTGGTCGGCACCATGATCGACATCACGGATATTCGCGACGCCGAATTGCGCGCGTCAAACCGAGCGTCGCCTCCATGACGTCGCGCGCTCGCTGCCGGCCGTCGTGTTCCAGTTGCGCCGCACGCGCGACGGCGTGTACAGCCTGCCGTACATCGATGGCGATACGCGTCAACTTCTCGGTCTCGATGTCGCCGCGCTCGCTGATAATCCGGTCGCCGTCCTGCGTCACGTGGATGTACTGGACAGCGCGCGCCTGCTTCAGGAAATCGAATCGTCTTCGAGAACCCTGGACCCCGTGCATACTGAATTTCGCTCCTCCGTGAACGGCGTGACGCGATGGATCCGCGCGGATCTGGTGGCGCATCGGGAGGACGACAGTGCGGTGGTGTGGAGCGGCTACTGGGCGGACGCGAGCGTCGAGCACGCACGCGCCGAGGAACTGGCCCGCGCGCGATACCGCCGACACTGCATCGCGCGCAAAGGACGATTTCATCGCGATGATGAACCACGAAATCCGCACACCGATGAACGGTGTACTCGGACTTGTTGAAGTGTTTGAGAATACGCCGCTCAACCCCGATCAGTCGCAGATGCTCGGCATGATTCAGGATTCGGCGAGCGCGCTTCTGCAGATTCTCGACGATCTTCTCGACTATTCGAAGATCAAGGCCGGATGATTGACGATCGAGTCGACGCCGATCGATCTGCGTGAACTCGTGGACAACGCGCCATCGGTTTGCTGGCTGTGCGTACACACGAGAAAAGGCTACATGTTCGCGTGTCGCACCCGAGGTCGCCGCCATCGTGCATGCCGACAGCGTTCGTCTTCGGCAGATCCTCTTCAACCTCATGAGCAACGCGATCAAGTTCATGAGCAAGGGTAAGGTCGCGCTGAATGTCCGGGTGGCGGAAGACCGCGGTTCCGAGCAAGTCATCGGGTGCGTAAAGGACACCGGCATCGGCATCGCGCCGGAGGCGCAGGCGCGCTTGTTCGAGCCGTTCGTTCAGGCCGAGACGTCCACGACCCGGCGCTTCGGTGGAACGGGGCTCGGGCTCACCATCTGCAACGGCTCGTCGACCCTGATGGGCGGCTCCTCTGCAAAGCGAACTTGGCGCGGGCACCGTGATGACCGTTCGCCTGCTCATGCCGGTCGAGACACGGCAGTACCAGATCGAAGGACTTGCGCGGCCGTCGCGCGATCGTCGCCATTCAGGATGACGCGGTGGCGCACGCCATGTTCGACTATGGCCGGGCATTAGGTCTCGATTTGCAGCGTATCGATCCGTCGGATCGTGCGCGCAAGCCCGACACATTTGACGGCGTCGATCTCGTGTTTCTGATCGACTCGCACAAGGACGCGCTACCACGGGACTCGCGCGTCATTCATGTCACGGAAGAACCCAAGCCGACGGGCTATCGAATCCTTGAAGACGACATCCGCATGAGCGTGAATCCGATTTCGTGGCACGGACTCGGTGCGGCATGCGTAGCCGCGTTGACGGGCATGCCGCAGATCGCCGCGCGCGACACTCGGCCACGAAGTCAAGATGGAAGCGCCGGATCGTGAAGCTGCGTTGAAAACCGGCAAGCTCGTACTCGTCGCCGAGGATCATTCTGTCAATCAGGAGTTGATCCAGCATCAGCTTTCGCTTCTGGGGTTGGCGTGCGACGTCGTGCACGATGGAATCGAAGCGCTTGCTACGCTCGACAGGACTCGCTACGGTTTCCTGATCACCAACTGCCACATGCCGAACATGACCGGCTACGAACTCGCGAAACGCGTGCGGGCGAGCGAGCAGGGATCGGAGCGGCATCTGCCGATTCTGGGTCACGGCGAGCACGGTTCCCGAGGAACTCAGAAAGTGCCGCGACTCCGGTATGGACGATTGCCTGATCAAACCGACGTGGCTCGCCACCTTGCGCGAGTATCTGAACCGCTAGTGGATGTCAGAAATCGTTGTACCGCAGGCAGAAATGTTGATTGTCCGACTAAGCCGCGTCGCCCAATGGCGATGATGAGGAACTCGACCTCAACGCAATGGCGCAACTCTGGGGCAGCGAAACGACGATCAAGGCGCTCCTCGACGCCTTCGTGTCATCGTTCCGTGACGATCTGCCGCGCTCGGCGATTTGCTGGTGCACGACAGTCTTGATCATCTGCGCGAGTAGCATCACCGTGTGATCGATGCGGCCAGCGTATTGCAGTATCGGCCCTTGCTCGATGCGCTCGAGTCGTTTCGCCGCGACATGCGGACCATAGAGGCCGCGGATCGTCGGCGCGAAGGCCAGAAGCCGATTGCGCGATGCGAACACTTGCTCGAGCGACTGGAAGCGCAGGGCGCCGCCATCGTTTGAAGCCTGTCAGTCGATTTGAAAAAGCGCGATGCTCGTCATGGCGCTTTTTGCTTTACTCGACCGCGCTCGCGAGGTTGCCGTCACCATGCACTCGATCGCGAAAGTAGTTCAGCGCGAAGTCCACGAACGAACGCGTCTTCGCCGGCACGTGCCGACGTCCAGGATAGACAATGGAAACTTGTTTGTCCGCGTCCTTGAGCGCGTACTGCGGTAGCAAACGAACTAGCGTACCAGCCGCAGATCTCCGCCCACGTGAGTTTCGGGCAACACGGCGATCCCCATGCCTGACAACGCGGCCAGCCGAAGCATCGATGAACTGTTGACCGAGTAGGCGGAGTCGATCGTGACGTCTTCCCGCACACCGGACGTGGTAACGAACGACCATGTCGAACCGTGTGTATGTTGGCCGATGGAGCGAGAAAGCGATGCTTCGTCAGCGCTGCGGGGCGCGTAGGCATGCCTTCCAGGGCGAGATAGTCCGGCGATGCGGCGAGCGGCGCGGCGACATTGAACAAAGGGCAGCTGATGAGCGTGCCGCTGTTGATCAGGTGAGGCACGATGATCCCGATATCGAAACCCTCATCGACGAGATCGACCGGCCGGTAGCAGGTCACGCGCAGTTTGATGCCCGGATAGCGTTCCTGAAACGCGCACAGCAGCGGTGTGAGCTCGAACAGCGAGAACGATGCCAATGCGACGAGCTTCAGCGTGCCGGACGGATCGACCGAAGTGTTCGCAACCGATGCTTCGACTGTTTCGACCTGTTCCAGCACCGCGCGACAACCATCGGCATAGGTCCGTCCGGCTTCGGTCAACGATACGCTTCACGTCGTGCGATTCAGCAGGCGTGTGTTGAGGTGCGTTTCGAGAAGCGAAACATAACAGGTGACGACTGCATTCGAGATTTCGAGCGCGGCCGCTGCACGGCCGAACGACTCTGTCTCGGCGACCTTCAGGAAGACGCGCATCGCTTGGAGTTGATTCATCGAGCGGATGGCTTTGCGTATGCCCGTTGGCGCGCGGCGGGTTCCGTGAGTGGCGGAACGAAGCGACAAGAGGAGTGCTGCATCGCGTGCGCGATCGTATACGACGTGTGTTCATTTCGTTCGAGTCGGAGTGTTCGGATTACGAATGAATGTCGCTCTCCGGAAACTGTCGTACATCTGCAACTGATCAAATTGCGCGCTATTTCGAGATGGGAGGCGCGCGTGTCTAAGTCGAAGAGGACTTAGAGTCGTTATCAAAATGACGTTCGCAATTGTCGCCAGCATATGATGCAGCAAGCGATTTTTATGAAGGCCACGTGGATGAAGGC
>JAQFVJ010000075.1 GCA_029439525.1 Caballeronia sp. BR6202001591004 | reverse complement strand
GCGGCGCGGTGATCGGCGGCCGCGCGCTGTCGATACTCGGCGGCGCGGTGGTGGGCGGGGTCATCGGCAATCAGGTCGGCAAATAACACGGACCCGGGCGCGAGACGCAGCCATGGCGCGCTGCGTCTCGCGCGGACGTGTTTCAGGTTTGTTACAGGTAGCGCCTTCTTTTAATTCTTTGTCACATTCCGTCCGAATCGCTTCTATGGCGTTGGGGTAAGCTGCTTCTTAACGGACCGGTTCACTTCGTTCGCATCGAACGGCGGCAATTGAATCTATATTTCCGTCAGGCCGTATCCAAGGAGTGGCGTCATGAAACCCGCGCGCGTGTCGATCGGACCCAGGGCAGCGTTCAGCGCGCTCCGGGCTATTGTTGAACGGGTGCTATTACGGCTATCCGCCTTACGCGGGTTATCCTACTAATCTCCCGTCGTGACCACGACCTATACACAACGCGAATTCACGCTGCCGCAAGGCGCGTCCGGGACGGCGGCGGGCAGCGCGCCGGCCTCAGGCGTCGGCTCCGCTGCATTGCCTCCGCAATATGAGTACGCCGTGGGCGCTCCAACGGCGGACTATTTCGCGGATTACTACGCCACTCCGGCGACCTACGCCTACTATCCTGCCTACGCGGCATATCCGGCTTACTACGGCTATCCGTCGGTTGCGTCGGCTTCGGCTACTGGGGCGGCTCAGGGTGCTGCTGGGGCCACTGCTACGGATGGCATGGCGTGATTACTGGCACACGGCGGCGGTGGCTACTGGCATGGCGTAGGAGGCTGGCATGGAAGAAGTGACCCCGGCTGGCACGGCGGCGGCGGGCACTTTGGCGGTCGTCGCTGATTTGAGTTTCTACACGCACGTGCGTCACAGAAAAGCATGCGCCGAAGCCCCTTGCCTTGAATAGTCAGCCATAACATCGCTGCAACAATTTCCGGCAACTCGACCGACGCACGGCGCGCAGGCCTGACTGTGCGCCTGAACACACTTTGTTTTTCCGACAACAGCTTGGCGTAAATCGACAGCCGTTGGCACGATGATTTTTTTAGCTGGCAGCTTTTTTATTTTACCGCACCGCGGCAGCAGCGATCGCCACGTTCTCGGGGATTGGAACATGATGGCCTTCGTGTTTTTTCTACTGTGGATGCTCGCCAGTCTCGGCTCGCCGGACTGATCCTCGCGCTCGTCATCGCGGTGGCCGGCGGGCATTTCCCGGTCGGGCTCGCGCTCAACTCCATCGCGGCGGTCTTCGCGCTGTGGCCGGTCATGTGGATCGTGTTCGGGGCGATCCTGCTCTACAACGTGTCGCAGCGCTCGGGCCGCTTCGAAGCCTTCCGGGATGATCGACAACCTGCCGAACGACCGGCGCATCGTGCTCGTCGTAATCGGCTTTTCGTTCGGTGCGCTCCTCGAAGGCATTTCCGGCTTCGGCACGCCGATCGCCATCACGAGTTCGCTGCTGATCCTGCTCGGTTTTCCGACGCTCGAAGCGCTCACCTTCACGCTGACGCTCACCTTAACGCTGATTTTCAATACCGCGCCGGTCGCGTTCGGCGTGCTCGGCGCGGTCACGCACCTGCCGACCGCGATGCCCTCGCGAAAATGGGTCGGGCGCCAGTTGCCCTTATTCGCGTTCTTCCTGCCGTTCTATGTGATCGGCGTCTACGCGGGCTTTCGCAACATGATGCGCGTGTGGCCGGTGCTGCTCGTGTCCGGCGGCGCATTCGCGCTCACGCAGTACGTGACCTCGAACTACCATCAGCTACGCGCTCACCGACGTGCTGTCGTCGCTCGTGTCGCTGATCCTGACCATCGCGTTCCTGCGCGTGTGGAAACCCGCACCCGACGATAAATTCGCCGTCAACGTCGATCGTCTCCGCCCAGACGCGCGAGACCGGGCGCGCAGGGCTGGCTGCCGTGGATCGTCGTGTCCGCGGTGGTGATCCGTGTGGACGATCGCAAAAATCTTCCTGATTAGCGATATCAAGGTCACCTGGCCGGGCCTCGACAAAACCGTCTTCAGCTATATAAGCTATATATTAAAAATATGGCGCGATCTGGGACTTCCAGCCGCTCGCGACCGGCACTCTGGTCGCGGCGATCATCACGGCCGTCATGGTGAAGTTGCCCGCGCGAGTTCTTCGTCGCGATCAACGATACCTGGGTGCAGACGCGCATCGCGATCTTCACGGTGGCGACCATCGTCGGCATGGGGTATCTGATGAACTACTCGGGAATGAACTACACGCTCGGCCTAGGCGTGTGGCTTCGGTCGGGCCGCTGTTTCCGCTGGTGTCGGCGTTCCTCGGCTGGGTCGCGGTGTTTCCTGTCGGGCAGCGATACCTCGGGCAATGCGCTGTTCGGCAACCTGCAAGTCATAGCGGCGCATCAGCTCAACCTCAACCCTGTGCTATGGTGGCGACCAACTCGTCGGGCGGCGTGATGGGCAAGATGATTTCGCCGCAGAACATTTCCACTGGCGTCGCGACGACCGCGCTCAAGGGCAAGGAAGGACTCGTATTCGCGCGCACCTTCAAGCATTCGATCCTGGCTCACGATTCTGCTCGGCGTGCTCGTCTGGCTGCAGCAGAACGTACTGACATGGATGATTCCGCCGCACTGAATCGTTGTCATTTTTGATGCGCGCGGCCGTGCCCGTTCTGGCTTTCGGGGCACGCCGCGCAAGCCTTTCCCGCTTCTTGGGCTCTCTTCCCTCACGCCTTCCCGCACGCGGGCGCGTCGTTTCTCTTCATCCGCGTCGGCGTGGCCGAATTCGGTGTCGCTCCTTTGATGGCGCTGCGCGTGGGCATCGGCGCATTGTTTCTGATCGCGCGACGTCCGCTCGCGCAGACCGCCGCGACCATGAAGAAGCGCGCGCTGCCGTTGCTCATCGTCGGCATTCTCAATTCGGCGGCGCCGTTCTGCCTGTTCGCGTTCGCGGAACTGACGCTGTTGGCGGGAGCCACGTCGATCATCAACGCGACGACGCCGTTGTGGGGCGCGCTCGTCGCCTGGCTGTGGCTCAAGGATCGGCGATGACCGCGCGCACCATCGGCATGGCTATCGGTTTCGCGAGTGTGCGCTGCTCGTGTGGAATCAGATCGCGTCGCCGCACGATGCCGGCGCCGCGAGTCTGCCGATGCGGTCTTCGGATCGATCGGGGCGGCGCTCGCGCTCGGCTTGTTCGCGGCTTCGGCGGTGGCGACGACGCTTTGCGGCGGTGCATCGGCTGCCGACGCCACGGCAGTTTCGGCGACACGAGCCTCGGCGCGTCCCATCGGCTTGGCCTTCCATGTCCAACTCGCTTCGAGATAATTGCGCGTCGCGGTCAGCAAATCCTTTACGAGCTTGCACATCAGCCGGTATTCCCAATACGGGAACAGAGATGGCTCGCCGCGATCGCGCAGCCGAGCGCCGTGTCGGTCGCGCGTTCGCCGATGATCCGCATGCTGCCCGGCGCGAAGCAGATGGAACATCAGAGCACGTATGACGACGTGAACACCACGCTCGCCGTTTAACAGGCTGTAAGCTCACATCGACGCGAACATCACGACCAGCAGGATGTGCGGCTCTTTCACGAACAGAATCAGCGCGATGGTGACCGAACAGCCGATCGCCGTGCTGAGAATACGCTGCGTATTGCGCTGCTTGGTGAGCGAATAACCCGGCTTCAGAATGATGACGACCGTCATCACGATCCAGTACGCATTTGTGAGCGGCAGGAGCCTGCTGACCCAGAAGCCGATACCCACGCCGATCGTCACGCGCAACGCATGGCGGAAGCTGGGTGACGCCATCGTGAGGTTCGAGAAAATCTGCCGGAACGGCACACGCCGGCTCGAGATGAAACGCGACAGCGCGTGATCGATCTGCAGCTCGGTTTCGGGCTGGCGTCGTCGCGGGTGCGGCGGGGCATCTTGTCGATCAGGCGCGTGGCGGCTCCACAGCCGGCGGAACACGGCGGCGGCTGCGGCGTAGGCTTCGGGATTTTCCTCGGGCAGGCCGCGCTTGCGCATCAGTGCGAGTTCGTATTCGACGCGCGCAGTTCGGCTTTCATGCTGATCTGCTTCGGCGCAGGATGGTTCTGCAATACCGCGAGGCCGATTTCCTCCAGATCTGCGCTCGCCTTGCACATCAAGTCGCGATAGAGTCGCGATAGAAAATCAGCACATCCGACCCGGAGAAAGTCTTGCGCACGAGCGGATAGTCCGTATGCGCGCCGACGAAGAACTCGTGCAGATCCACGACGTTGATGAACAGGTTGAACAGCCGCGCGCGCCCATCGAGCTTGCCGCTCTTTATCTTCGGCAGATTGCGCAGCACGATGTCGCGCGCGGCTTCCTGCTGCTCGACTGCCGCGATCTGCTTTTCGATCAGCTTGCGGTAGCACTCGTCGAGATCTGCGTCGCCGTCTTAGAACTGGCGCGCGTTGAGGTATTCCGCGCAACTGAAAATGCTTTGAGCCAGCGCTTGCTGCTCGATGCGATAAACTAGCAGATGCGACACGAGCGTCGCCCAGTACGTGTACCAGAGCCCGCCCAGCCAGAATCCACGATGCGTTGATGAGCGCCTAAAAGGGCGTGAAATGGTCCTCGAGCGTGACGACCATCTGAACAGCGTGGCAAAGCTGATCTGCGGCGAGCGGTTGCTGTAGACGACGATCAGCGACAGCACGAAGGTCAGCGGCACGACCGTCAGCCACAGCGTGAGCGGATGCGTCGTTGCGATGCCGGTGGCGAGCGCGGAGAAGAAGCCGATTACCGAGCACGCGCGCATCTCGTTGTGCTTATATTTTGAGCGGACCGGGCATGTCGACGACGCTCGCGCCGAGCGTGCCGGTCGCGATGGTGAAGCCGAGCTCGCGATTATGGAACACCGTGAGCATCAAGACTGCCGGAATCGACACGCCCAGCGCGATGCGCAAGCCGCCGAAAAGAAAAAATACTGGCTGTATATGAACTTCCTGATTTCGAACGAATAGCGCATCTAATAGCCTAATGGCTTTCTGGGTTGGCGTTCGTCTGTCGTTCGTTTTGGCTTCACTCGCCCTTTGCCGGACGAAGCGACAACGACTCTAACTCAACTGAACCACGCTTTGCTATGCTGGCGCATGAACTTACAAAGGGTTTTCAAATTCGCGCCGTTGATGGCGCGAGCAAGACGCTTTCCATGCTCGAACTTTTCTACTCGAACCGTCATGAGACGCTCGCCGCCGCGCTCTTCAAAGACCTCGACGCCTTCGCGATGCGAGAGGGCGATCTCTTCGCCAGCGAAGCGGTCATCGTGCCGAGCGCAGCCGTGCGCCGGCGGCTCGAACTCGATATGGCGGAACGCTTCGGCATTTGCGCGAACGTCGAGTTCTGCTATCTCGCGCAATGGCTGTGGGCGCAGATCGGGCGAGTGCTGCCGGTTCCCGCGCATTCGCCGTTCGCGCCGGACCGGCTCGCATGGCGCTGCTTCCGTCTGTTCGACGACCCGACGCTGCGCGAGGCCGCGCGCCTGTCCACCTATCTCGACGCCGCCGCCGCCGATGCCGACGACTCCATGCGCTACGAACTCGCGCGCCGCGTCGCGACCGTGTTCGATCACTATCTGACGTATCAGCCCGAATGGCTGATACAATGGCAGGCAGGCGGAGCGATTCTCGCCGGTGCGTCGGGCGGAAACAGTGAAATCGACGCACGCGGCGGTCCCCGTCTGCAAGGCGCGAACGATCTGCAACGCGAAGACGAGCGCTGGCAGTCGGCGCTGTGGCGCATCTTGCTCGCCGATCTCGCGCAGCAGGGCGGCGACGATCCGACGCCGTCCGCATACCGTTTCCTCGAACAGGTCGCGAGCCTCGATCTCGATGCCGTGATGCGCGCCGAATGGCCGCGCCGCATCAGCGTGTTCGCGCTGCCGACCATGCCGCCCTTGCATATTGCGCTGCTGCGCGAACTGTCGCGCTGGATCGACGTGCGCGTCTATGCGCTCAATCCGTGTCAGGAGTTCTGGTACGACATCGTGAGCGAAGGGCGCGTCGAACGCCTGCAACTGGAAGATGCGGCGGATTATCAGGAAGTCGGGCATCCGTTGCTCGCGGAATGGGGACGGCAGACGCAGGCGCAGCTCCACATGCTGCACGAACTGACGGAGCGCGCGGCATCGACCGAACGCAAACTGTTCGAGAGCAATCCCGCGCCGATCTGGCTCGCGCGCGTGCAGAACAGCATCCTCGCGCTGGAGGAGCAGAGCGCCGAACCGCAACCTGATGAAATTAACGAGCCGGGCATCGAAGTGCATATATGCCATAGCCTGTGGCGTCAGCTCGAAGTGCTGCACGACCGCCTGCTCGACTGGTTCGACACGATCGAAGGGCTCGAGCCGTCTGATGTGCTCGTCGCATTTCCGGATCTGGCCGTGGCCGGTCCGCTGATCGACGGTATTTTCGGCACCGCGCCGGCGGGCGCGAGTAATGAACGGCGGCGCATTCCGTATCGCATCACGGGTCTGCTGCCGTCGCAGGCGAATCCGGTCGCGCGTGCGCTGCTCGAATGGCTCGCGCTGCCCGAGCGCAGTGTCGGCGCGCCGGAGCTGGTCGAATGGCTACGCGTCGATGCGATCGCGTTGCGCTATGGCATCGATGCGGCATCGCTCGAAACCGCACAGGAATGGCTCGCGCTGGCGGGCGCGCGGCGCGGGCTGCGTCCGTCCGATGTGGCCGACGACGTGCCCGCCGTGCGCCACACCTTCGCGGATGCGTTGACGCGTCTCTATCTCGGCTACGCGCTGCCGGGCGGCGGCGCGCCGGTCGGCGAGTGGCTGCCGATCGGAGGCGCTAACTGCTCGGAAGCGGAACTGCTCGGGCGGCTCACGCGCTTCGTCGATGATATCGACGCGCTTGCGCAAGCCATCGAGAGACCGTGCACGGCGCGCGACTGGGGCAGCTTGCTGCTCGATGCGCTGACGCGTTTCTTCGATGCGGGCATCGCTTACAACGACACCATCGGCGACGTGCGCGACGCCGTCAATGGGCTGATCGCCGCCATGAGCGAAGGCGCGGGCGACACCGAAGTGTCGGCTGCCGTGGTCCGAAGCGCCCTCACCGATACGCTCGATGATCCCGCGCGCGGCGGTGTGCCGTGGGGCGGGGTCACGTTCTCGTCGCTGACGAGCTTGCGCGGATTGCCGTATCGCGTCGTCTGCCTGCTCGGCATGGACGACGGCATGCTGCCGAGCCTGACGCGCACCGACGAATTCGATCTGATGGCAGGCTTCTCCAAACTCGGCGTCCGCCAGCGCCGCGACGACGAGCGCAATCTGTTCCTCGACCTGCTGCTCGCGGCGCGCGATCGATTGTTGATCGCGTACACGGGGCGCAGCATTCGGGACAATGCGGTCTTGCCGCCCGCCGCGCTGATCGACGAATTGCTCGACTATCTGGCGCAGTCGGTCGCAGGCAAGCATGCGGCGCCTGACGCGCTGGCGAAGGCCCGCGAGCGCTTCGTGTTCGAGCATCCATTGCAGCCTTACGCGTCGGAGTATTTCGAAGCGACGGGCCGGTTGTTCACCTACGAGCCGGAACGCGCGGAACTCGCGCGTGAACTCGCCGCCGGTCAGACGCATTACGATGCGCCGTTCTTCCGCGCGCCGTTGCCCGCCGAAGGCAAGGATGACGAGGATGACACGCGCATCGTCGCATTCGACGACTTCACGCGCTTCTGGCGGCATCCGGTGCGCGCGCTGCTGAGGGATCGCCTGGGCATCACGCTGGTCGACACCGATGCCAAACTCGACGACGCCGAGCCTTTCGATCTCAGTTTCGCGGGCCGCGATGCGCTCGCGAATCGCGTGCTGCCCGCCTTGCTCGACGCCGCCGATGTCACCGACGCCGAACTTCGGCGCGCTCGCCAGCGTGCCCGCGACGTCGCGCGCGCGAGTCCCGAAATGCCCGGCGGCGCGACCGGCGGCGTGCGCCAGATGCGCGAGCTTCACGCGATGACGCAACTCGCCGAACGCGTGCGCGCATCGACATCGGCGGGCACGACGCGTCTGCCGTTTTCGCTCGATTTGACGCCGCAGTGGCCGCAAAGCAGTGGCGGCGATCTGTTCGGTCCGCACGATGCCGCGCTGTTTGATGCACGGCCGCTCAGGATCGTCGGCACGCTCAACCGGCTGACGCCGCAAGGGCAGGTGATCTATCGCTATGACGCGCCGCGTGCGCGCGATCTGCTATCGGCGTGGCTCGCGCATCTCGCCTATTGCGCCGCGCTGCCCGAGGGCCCGCGCCGCACGGTGTGGCACGGGCGCGGCGCGCAATCGGCGGATTTCGAACTGCTGCCCGTCGCCGATCCGCTCGCGCGTCTGGCCGAACTCGCCGCGCTGTATCGCGCGGGACTGCGCATGCCGCTGCGCTTCTTTCCGAAAAGCGCGTGGCGCAGGATCGACGAGAACGAGCGCGCTGCGCAGGAAGAATGGGAACCGGCGAGCATAAGCGCGCAATCGCGCAAGCGCCCGGAGAGCGACGATCCGGTGTATCGCATCGCGTTTCGTGGCGAGGATCTCGCCCTCGACGATGCGTTCGCCGCGATCGCCGCCATCGTTTTCGAGCCGCTCAAGGCGCATCTGCGGAGCGGCGAATGACTCTTTCCGTTCATCACACTGAAGTGCAGGAACTCGACGTCTTTACTTGCCCGCTCGAAGGCGTGAGCCAGATCGAAGCGTCCGCCGGCACCGGCAAGACCTGGAACATCTGCGCGCTCTATGTGCGTCTGTTGCTGGAAAAGAAGCTCGGCGTCGAGTGCATTCTCGTCGTCACCTTCACGAAGGCCGCGACCGCCGAGTTGCACGAGCGCATCCGCGCGCGGCTCGCGGGCGTCGCGCATGCGATCGAAAATGGCGATGCGGGCGGCGATCCGTTCATCGAGCGGTTATTCGAAACCACGCTCGATCAGATTGGCGCGGATGAGGCATTGCAGCGCATCCGCATCGCGCTATCGACCTTCGATCAGGCAGCGATCCACACGATCCACGCGTTCTGCCAGCGCGCGCTGCAGGAAGCGCCGTTCGCCGCCGCGATGCCGTTCGACTTCGACATGGAAGCCGATGACAGCGCGCTGCGTTTTCAGCTCGCGGCCGATTTCTGGCGCGAGCGCGTGGAACCGCAGGCGGCGCGCACGCCGTCGTTCGCGTCGTGGCTCGTCGCGAAGGGCGCGGGTCCGGCCTCGCTCGATGCGCAACTCGTGCGGCGTCTGAAAAAGCCGCTCGCAGCGCTGCGCTGGGGCGGCGCGGATGCCGCTGCCGCCGCGCAGGCCGCGAACGCGGAAGCTCTGTTTGATGAAACTTGCGCGCTGTGGACCGTCGAGCGCGATGCGATCGTCAAGCTGCTCGCCGATGCTGAAGGCGCGCTCAAGGCCAACATGTACAGCGCGAAGATCGTCCGCGAGGCCATCAAGGCGTGGATGACGTACTTCGCCGAAAACGACTGTTACGCGCTGCCGCCCGAACGGGCGCTCAAGCTCACGACCGCCGCGATCGCGAAAGGCACGAAGGTGAAGAACATGCCGCCTGCGCATCCGTTCTTCGATCAGGCGGAATTGCTGTGCGCGGCTGCGGCGGCGGGCGAAGCCGCCGAGCGCGCGCGTTGGCTCGAGGTCGTGCGCGAATGGCTCGACTACGCGCCCGCCGAACTCGCGACGAGAAAGCGCACGCGACGCATCGTGTCGTTCGACGATCTGCTGTCCAATCTGCATCACGCGCTGATGAAGCACCCGTGGCTCGCGCAGGCGCTGCGCGCGCGCTATCCGGCGGTGCTGATCGACGAGTTTCAGGACACCGATCCGCTCCAGTACGCGATTTTCAATCGCGTGTTCGCGCCGCAAGGGCCGCTGTTTCTGGTGGGCGATCCGAAGCAGGCGATCTATAGCTTCCGCGCCGCCGATCTGCATACCTATTTCGCAGCGCGCGATGGCGCCAGCGCGCTTTACACCCTCGCGGTGAATCAGCGATCGACGCCGCAGATCATCGACGCGTGCAATCGTGTGTTCGGGGCGAATCCGTCGGCGTTCATTCTCGACGGACTCGACTATCAGCCGGTGCGCGCGGGCACACGCTCGCGCGGTGCATTCGTCGATAAGACGCCCGCCGCTGCCTATTCCGATGACGCGGATTTCTGCGTCTGGATGCTGCCGCAGGGCGAATCGGCGCTGAACAAGGGCGTCGCGCAGCGCGAAACCGGGAGAGCGTGCGCCGCCGAAATCGCGCGACTTTTGCGCGGCGCGCAGCAGGGCGACGTGACGATCGGAGAAAAGCCGCTGTCGGCGGGCAATATCGCCGTGCTGGTGCAGACGCATCAGCAGGGCAGCGTCATCAAGGGCGAGTTGGCGGAGTGGGGCATCGGCAGCGTAGAGTTGGCACAGGCGTCGGTATTCGCGTCCTTCGATGCAGAGCAGATCGAGCGCGTGCTGGCCGCCATCGACACGCCAGGCGACTTGCGCCGATTGCGCGCGGCGTTTGCGACCGACTGGTTCGGTCACGATGCGGCGGCGCTCTGGCGTCTCGAACACGCGGACGCCGCAGCCGCCGATGCGAATCCGGACGCGCTCGATTCGACGAGCTGGGTCGAGCGCTTATCGCGCTATCGCACCATCTGGCACGAGCGCGGCTTCGCGGTGATGTGGCGCACGCTGGCGCGCGAACTGTCGATTGCGACGCGTCTCGTCAGCAAGCAGGACGGCGAGCGCAGGCTCACCAACGTCAACCATCTCGCCGAACTGTTGCAGGCGCGCTTCGCGGAACAGCCGGGCATCGCGCCGACGCTGCGCTGGCTTGCCGCGCAACGCGAGCAGCAGGGCAGCGGCGAGGATGCGCAGTTGCGGCTCGAATCGGACCGCAATCTCGTACAGATCGTGACCGTGCACAAATCGAAGGGGCTGGAGTATGCGGTCGTGTTCTGTCCGTTTCTGAATGACGGTGGATTACGCGAGCCGCCCGACTCGGGTCTGCCGGATGCGCGCGAATATCACGACGACGCGGGCGAAGCCGTGCTGCATTACGGTCTCGGTGGCGACGAGGAAGACGCCGCGAAGGCGGCCATCGCGCGTGAACTGGCGGCCGAGTGGGCGCGGCTCGTCTATGTGGCGTTCACGCGCGCGGTGTATCGGTGTTATGTGGTGGCGGGCGTTTATGTGGCGT
>JAQFVJ010000074.1 GCA_029439525.1 Caballeronia sp. BR6202001591004 | reverse complement strand
CACAACAAAAATCCGAAGCCGATCAAGTGGAGTATGACGATCCTTCGCCTCGGATCCACCCGGTGCCAAATCAATCACGCAGTCGACTAGTGAGCGCTGGATAGACTTTTTCGATGGACGGCTGCAGCATCACATGCCAGCCGATGCGCCATTTCGACAGCCCGAGACATTCGGCTGCTTCGATCTGCCCGCGCGGCACCGATTCCCGACCCGCGCAAATGATTTCCGCCGCATACGCGCCGATGTCGATGGCTATCGCGCGCGCGGCGGCGGCGAAGGTCGGCATGCGTAGACTGATACTTTTGAGTCCGAAGTAAAGCAGGAAGATCTGCACGCGGAACGGCGTGTTGCGCACCACCTCCACGTAGATGATGCACACACGCGTCAGCACCGGCGCCTTCGTGCGCTTGGCAAAGGCCACCGCCGAGAACCAGGCCGAAGAACACGACCACGCACGTCATCTTGAGCGTGAGCCACGCGCCTAGCAGAAACGTCGACCAGTACGGCAAGCAGCGGCGTGAAATCGAGAGAAAACATGGCTGCGAATCCTGCAAGGTTGATCGTCCGAGAAAAAGCCCGTCATGCAATTGATCTACGACGACTGACCACAAAGGATCGAAAGGCCCTGTAGTCATGAACGTGCCATCCTGAAACACCGCAACGGGGTCGTTCGCGTCGGGCGGGGGCGTCGCTTCGATGCGTTCGCAGAACGGTTCGGACGAGTCGCGCGGCTCGAAGCCCAGATGCGCGACGAAACGGTTGTCCCACCATGTGTGCACATTCGCCGACATGCCGAACACGATCGTATGGCCGACGTCCGGTGTGTAGAGACAGACTGCGGCGCAGCAGTTCCATGAAGTCGTCCGCGCTCATCTAGCTCGCCATCATGCGGCGGTCCTTCTGGTTCCGGAAACACCGAACCAATGCGGATGCTCACCGTCTCGATGCGATAGTGGTCGAAGTAGAGCTGCGCCATATCCTCGCCGAAGGACTTCGACAGGCCGTAGTAGCCGTCCGGGCGCTTTCGCGCGGCAGCGTCGATTTTTTCGTCCTGTCGATAGAAGCCCGTAATGTGATTCGAACTGGCGAACACGATGCGCCTGACGTTGTGCAGACGCGCTGCTTCGTAGAGGTTGAACACGCCCTTGATATTCGCTTCGAGTATCTCTTCGAAGGGCCGCTCGACCGATACGCCACCGAGATGGACGATCGCATTGCACCCTTCGACGAGCCTGTCGACGGCGGCGCGATCCGCGAGATCGCAGGGCATCACTTCCTCATGCGGTGCGGCGTCGCTCGTCAGCACGCCGGGCAAATCGGAAATGCGCACGCACGGCGCAAATTCCGCGACGCGATGCCGGATAATCTTGCCAATACCACCAACAGCGCCCGTCAGCAACAGGCGCGTTCGAACGCGCTGTTCGATGACGGCGCGCCGTTTCCTTGTTCCATCTTTTTGTCTCCGCGATGCGGCTCGGAATAGGGATTAACCCCGCGCGCGACTTCTTGTACGTTGTCGTATCCTCCACGACGCATATCATCATTTGCCGACGCTTTTGTCAACGCGTGTAAAAACCGAGAAGAGAGAACGCCGTGACGCCGGCGCCCGACCCTTCCATCGCCGATACCGTGGTGCCGCTGCCCGGCGCGCGTCGCAGTCTCACCGCGCAACTCGTGGATGCATTAAGAATGCAAGAATGCAAATTGAGTCGCGCGAATTGCGCGCGGGCAGCTGCATCGCGACGGAAGCGGAAATAGTTCAGTGTTTCGGCGTGAGCCGGACCGTGGTGCGCGAGGCGCTGTCGCGCCTGCAGGCCGCGGGGGCTGGAGAGGATGCGCCATGGAATCGGCACCTTCGTCTGCGAGGCGAGCGCGCCACCCGCTCCGGCATCTCGATCCTGCCGATGTCGCCGGCTCGATGGATGCGCTCGTGATCCTCGAACTGCGCATCAGCGTGGAGACGGAATCGGCGGGACTGGCCGCCGCGCGCTGCGGTGCCGCGCGCCTTGCGACGATGCGCGCGGCGCTGTCCGATTTCGCGCAGGGCGTGGGGACGTCCGATGGCACGGTATCGCCAGATTTCCGCTTCCATCTGGAAATCGCGCACGCGACGGGCAATCGCTATTTCGTCGAGATCATGGAGCATCTCGGCATGCGGATGTTTCCGCGCACGCGTCTCACCGTGACACCGATTCCACACGACCAGTACGCCGACTATCTGCTGCGCGTGAACCGCGAGCATGAGCAGATCGCCGATGCCATCGAACGCGGCGACGCTGATTCCGCGCGCACGACCATGTGGCTGCATCTAATCAACAGCCGCGAGCGGCTGCGGCGCGCGGCGTCATCGGATCGAATCAAAGCGGATTGAATTAAAAATGCCGCATTCGATTACTCGAACGCGGCATTCTGCATGCAATAAACCAGAACGACGACCAAGCCGAAATCACCGCGCCACTTGCGGCTCCGCATCCCTCCATATAGTGCGGCGAGATCGTCTCCAGCGCCGAATCGTGATGCAGTAGCAGCACGGCCGCGACGCCCACCATCCCCGCGCCCGCGGAGACACAGCAGGCCCGCGCCGAAGCCGCCGGTGCTGTCCTTGATCCAGCCCATCGCATACGGGCCGGAAAAGCCCGCGAGATTGCCGAGCGAGTTGATGGCCGCGATGCCGCCCGCCGCGACCATCAGCGCCATCGCGACGTGCCAGCGGCGTTCGAGCTTGCTGTCCGAATGGCGTCCTCACAGGATCATGCTCACCACGCCCACGGCATACGGCAGCGACGTGACGAAACCCGTTTGCAGGTTGGTCAGGCCGAACGCCTTGACGATCTGCGGCAGGAAGAAACTCAGACCGTAGTTGGTCGCGTTCGCACCGAAGTAGATCAATGCGATGGCGAGCACGCGCGGATTGAACAGCGCTTCCTTGACGCTGAACGCATGCTTCGCTTCACGATGCGCGCGCTCGTGCGCCTGACGTGACGGTCGACCAGCCACTTGCGTTCGTCATCGGCGAACCAGTGGGCGTCGGAAGGCCGGTCGGTCAGATAGAAGTACGTGACGAAGGCGAGCAACAGCGCGGGCACCGCTTCGATCAGATACAGCCATTGCCAGCCCTGGATGCCGCCCATGCCGTCCATCTGCAGCCGCGCGCCGGAGATCGGCGGCCCGATCTCCGTGGACAGCGGAATCGCCGCCATAAAGTAGCCGACCACACGTCCCCAATATTTGGCGGGAAACTCACAGGGTCAGCAGAAAGATGATGCCCAGAAAGAAGCCCGCCTCCGCGACGCCCAGCAGAATGCGCAGGAACCGTAGGCGTTCGATAGCTTCCTAGCCTGCGCGATATACGGAATGTACGCCATCGCCGCCGCGAGAATGCCCCACGTGAACATGATCCGCGCGATCCAGGGCCGCGCGCCGAAGCGTTCGAGCAGCAGATTGGACGGAACCTCGAAAAAGAAATACGCGATAAAGAAAATCCCCGCGCCAAAACCGAACATGCTCGCGGTAAAGCCGAGCGCTTTGTTCATCTGCAACGCGGCGAAGCCCACGTTGACGCGGTCGAGATACGCAATGAAATAGCACAGGATCAAAAACGGCACGAGGCAAACCATCACGCGCTTCCTGGTGCGAGTTTCTAGGTCCATCTATGATTTTTTCTAGGTCCATCTATGTCTCTCCGGGTAGGAAGTCGGTAGATCGCTGGATTGGGATGAGCCGGATCGAAGCTACCTGCGCAGCCTACTCTTTACGGAGAATCTACAGAAGTGGTGTTTAGCCTGCTTTTTATCGTTCTATTTGCCTTGATGGCAGGCGTGCGCACCGTTCGAGGCAGAATGACTTGCATGCCGAAGTGTCGCGTGCAAAGGATTCTGAGACCGGTAACATTCGGGCCGCGCTCGCGCATGGTGACGCAAAGCGCGGACTTAGTGCTTATCTTTAGTGCTTTCCTTTAGCGTTTCTTTTCCATCGGTTCGCCGAGTACGAATGCACCACCCTGGGAAGCCTGCGCGGGATGGTCGCGTTCGTCGGTCGGCGCGCGCGTCGGGAACAGGCCGTCGAACTGCGCATCGATGGAGATGCCACCGAGATGCACGATCGCATCAACGCCGTCGACCAGACACATCACCGCGTCGCGATCGGCGAGATCGGCAGCGCTCACTTCCTCGTGCGCGGCTGCGTCGTCGAGCGGCGCGATATCGGGTCAGGCGCACCACCTCGGCCCACTGCGCGAGCGGCGCGCGCAACTGACGGCCCAGATTGCCAGCCGCGCCGGTCAGAAGCAGGCGCTTGAACGATTTGCCGGCTGCGTTTGGCTGATTCATCGAAAACTCCCTGTCGAATCCGTTGGAACACTGAGCACGTTTCGAGTCTCGACGCTCGACGCGCGCATGAAAGCTGACTAGAAGAAAACGTTTTTTTCTACTCTACCGGGCTGCCTCGCGCATTGCCAGGCTGACAAATGGTTTTATGCATGATGCATGCAAAATTCACATTACGGTATCGTTGTTTCCTGGTTTTCTGAAACAATTAGTTTAGTTAAACCTTAGAAACCCGAGAGAAAACGTTACCCTCGGCATGAAAAAAATTTTCCCGACCATTCGTGACGTCGCGGCCGCCGCGGGCGTGTCGGTCGCGACCGTGTCCAAGTACATCAACGGGCGCACAACGTTTTTCCGCGCCGGTCGAAGCCAAGCTCAAGCAGGCGATCGAACAGCTCGGCTACCGCTCCAACCCGCTCGCGCGCTCGATGATCACCGGCCGCACGCGCACCATCGGTCTCACTATTCTCGACATCAGCAATCCGCACTTCACCAATGTCGTGAAGGGCCCCAACCGCATCGCGCTGCGGCACGACTACACGCTGCTGCTCGTCGATATCGACGAGAATCAGGCGCACGAACGTCCGCTCATCGAAGCCCTCGCGCAGCGCGTCGACGGCCTGCTCGTCAGTTCGCGTTTGCCCGACGAACAGGCGCACTGGATGCTCGATCTCGACAAGCCGGTGGTGCTCTTGCGCAACGCCGAACTGCCGATTCCGAGCGTCAGCATCAACAGCCGCCTCGCCACGTACATGCTGGCGCGCCATCTGCTCGATCTTGGGCATCGGCATATTGCATATCTCGGCTTCGAGCACGCGCGCATCAACGATGAACGCATTCGCGGCGCGCACGACTGTCTCGCCGAAGCCGGCCTCGAACCCGACGTCTACGAAGCCCACGCGCCCACCTCGCTCGCTAGCAAACAGGCCTGCTCGCGCGTGATGCTCTGGCCGCAGCGTCCGCAGGCGGTCATCTGCTACAATGACCTGATCGCGCTCGACTTCATGAAGGAAACCGCATCGCTCGGTCTCCGCGTACCGCGCGACGTGTCGGTGACCGGCATCGACAACGTGCCTTACGGCGCCTATGCCGCACCCGGCCCCACCGTCGACATCCAGAGCGAGAAGATGGGCGAGCTCGCCATGCAGAAACTCATCGATGCCCTCGCCGGCCATGCCGATTCTGTCAACTTCATGTTCGAGCCGCGATTGATCGTGCGCGAATCGACTGCTGCCTGTACGACTACCGTGCATGCGTAATGCAGCATGCAAAATGCAAAACGCGTACCGCTTGCTCGTGATGCAGGCACACATCGTGATTACGCGGGCAGCTTGGCCGGCGTCATCTTAGGCGTCAGCACATACATGATCGTGAAGGCGATGAGATACGCCGAAGCCCCGATCCCGAACAGCACCCAGTAGTGACCTGTGCGTTGCAGTACCTGGCCGATCACTTCCGAGAACAGCACACCGCCGATCGAACCGGCCATGCCGCCGATACCGACCACAGCGCCCACCGCACGGCGCGGGAGCAGGTCGGAAGCCGTCATGAACAGATTCGCCGACCAGTCGTGATGCGCCGCCGCGAGACCGACGATCGGCCACCGCGACCCACAGATTCTCTCTGCCTACGACACGAACGCGATCGGCAGCAGCAGCACGGCGCAGGCGCAAATCAGCATCGGTCTTGCGCGCGGCATTCACTCTCCAGCCCGCGCGCAGCAGCGCCGACGAAATCCAGCCGCCACCGATACTGCCCACCGTGGTGAGCATAGATCACGACGAGCGGCAGGCCGATATGCTGCATGTCCATGTCGCGCGATTCGTTCAGCCACTTTTGGCAGCCAGAACAGATAGAACCACCACATCGGATCCGTCAGGAACTTGCCGACGATGAACGCCCACGTCTCGCGCTTTTTGATCAGCACCTTGAAGCCCGGTGTGGCGGCTTTCGCGTTGGCGGCATCGGCGGGCTTGGCTTCGTCGCCTTCGTCGGGAAGCTCGTCTTCCTGCGCGCTGCCGTCCGGTTCGCGGTACATGACGAACCACACTGCGAGCCACACGATGCCGATCACGCCGACCATCACGAACGCCGAGCGCCAGCCGAAGGCCACCGCGAGCGCCGGGATGATCGCCGGTGCGAACACCGCACCGATGTTCGCGCCCGAGTTGAAGATGCCGGTAGTGAGCGCGCGTTCACGGCGCGGGAACCATTCTGCCGCCGTCTTGATCGCAGCCCAGAAGTTGCCGCCCTCGCCGATGCCGAGCAGCGCGCGCACCGCGGCGAAGCCCATCATCGAGCCGACGGCCGCATGCAGCATCGCGGCGATGCTCCACACCAGCATCGCGAGCGCATAGGAGACGCGCGAGCCGAGCCAGTCGACGATGCGCCCGAAGCACAGCAAACTGATGGCGTAAAACGCCGAGAACGCGATCACGATGTGGCCGTACTGCACCTGCGTCTAGCCGATGTTGTGCTGAAGCATCGGCGCGAGCAGACCGAGGATCTGCCGATCCATGTAGTTGATGACGGTCGCGAAGAAGAGCAGCGCGCACACGGTCCAGCGGTAACGGTTGGCGACGCGCGCGACGCTGGCAACGGCTGTGCTCATGTAAGTCTCTGGGACGCGGCGGCGCTCATCGTGCCGCGTTCTTTGTTGCGTGAGCGGCAACGAGCGCCGTGGACCTGCTCGCGGCGCCGGGTCGTGTTTCGGCGCGCGCAAATCCACTGATTTGGAAAACGTTTTTAAAGAAAATCGATATCGTGACGCGGAGGTAGCCCCGTGTTTGCCCTAATACGGTCTTATGTATTTGTTTTATTGCGTTTTTCGTCAATCGAGCCTGCCGAAGCTAATCGGTTAATCGTTTTTTTAATCTTGTTTCCTATGCGCGTTTCCTTTTTCTTGGTTCTTTGCATGCAATAAACCAATGCACCGAAACTGGCCCGGTATCATCAATGCTCGGAAGACGAACCATAAAAAACACATCACATGCCTGCTCGCCTGACGGGGTTTCTCTTCCTGCTCGTGACCGCCATCGGCTGGACGCTCAACTGGTCCGCCATGAAAGTGCTGCTACGGGAATGGCCACCGCTTTTTTCGCGCGGTGTCGCGGGCGTCGCGACGGCGGTGCTGCTCGGTGTGGTCACCGTGTTCATGGGAGAAAACATCCGCGTGCCGCGTAAGTACGCGCCGCGCCGGCCGCTCGCATCGGCCACCAAGTTCGCGTGGATGGGCTTCGCGACGCTCTGCATGAAATGGCTCTCCGTCAGCGAGGGCACGCTATTGGCCTACACCATGCCGATCTGGGCGATGCTGCTTGCGTGGTCCATCACCGGGCGCAAGCCTTCCGCCGTCGGTTTCTGCGCGCTCGCGCTCGGGCTGGCCGGTGTCGTCGTGCTGCTGTCGGCGCACGGCCTGTCGTTCGATTCGTGCAAGATCGCGGGCATCGGCTTCGCGCTGGCGACACCGCGGCGCGGTTCGGCAAGCAGTACATCACCGAGTACAAGCCCGTCATAGACGTGATGGGCCGCGTGATCGGCGCGCTGTTCGTCGGTGTCGATGTGACGGCGGAAATCGCCGCGCTGCAGGACGATATCGGCAAGCTCGTGATTGGCGACAGTGGGTATCACTTCGTGGTCGATGCATCGAAAACGGCGCGAATCGCGGCAAGCTGCTCGTGCATCCGGACAACGTGGGACAAGTGGCCGACGAACGCGTCGCCCCGTTCAGGCAGATGCTCGATGCGCGTGAAGGCAGCCTCACGTTCGACGGCGCGGGATATCGCCGGCGCGGACAAGCGCGGGCGCGGTGAAGGAGATCGAAACGCTGATCGCCGAATCGGCCGAGAAGGTCTCGCACGGCTATCGCATCGCGGAGCAGGCGAGCAGCACGATGAGCGGCATCGTCGAACTGTGGCGCGCGTGAACGCGATCGTCGACGAAATCGGCGTGGCGTCGCGCGAACAGGCGAGCGGCATCGAGCAGGTCAATTCGGCGGTCATGCTGATCGGCGAGGCCGCGCAACAGAACGCCGCGCTCGTCGGCGAAGCGGAGCATTCAACCATCGAACTGCGCGATCAGGCGGAACAGCTCGCGCGTGCGGTTAAACATGTTCCGCGTGTGATTTTTACTTTGATCCTTTAATTGCTTAAAGCGCTGAAGCGGGATGCGGGGCGTCGTCGTAAGCGCCCCAGATCGACTGATCGTAGTTGACCATCGAGCCGGTCATCAAACCGAATTCGTCACTGGCGAGAAACGCTACCGCACGCGCGGCTTCTTTCGGCTCGATCAGACGTCCGAACGGTTGTGCGCGGCCTGCACGAGCCAGTCGTCGTCCGCACCGTGATAGGCGCGTTGGATGCGGTCTTCACCGTCGCTCGACATCCAGCCGAGATTGATTCCATTGACGCGGATCTTATTTCTCAACAGCGCATAGGCCGTGTTCTGCGTAAGGCGTCGCAAGCGCGCCCTTCGACGCGCAATAGGCCGCGATGAACGGCTGCCCCGACAGATGGCTGGGAAAGATCGCGACATCGCCTGCCGCAAAAATGCGCGGCGCGGACGATTCGAGTTCGGCATTCACCAGCACGCCGCGATTCACGTTCAAGCCGGCATCGTGCGCGAGTTCATCCGCCGGTTCGATGCCGATGCCGACGCGCACCGTATGTATGTATCCGCATGATTCGACGTGCCGTCGTCGAGCGCCATCTCGAGCGTGCCGCCGTCGCTCATGCGTTCGATCGATAGCGGCATCGCGTTCAATCGGAACGTCACGCCGTGCTGCTCGTGCAGACGCTTCACATCCGCCGCGATCGATTTGGGCACCGCGCGTCCGAGCAGGCGCGGCGCGCCTTCGATGATGCACACCTCGCAGCCGCGTTTGCGCGCCGACGCCGCCACTTCCAGCCCGATGAAACCGCCGCCCACGATCAGCACGCGCACATTCGGCGTAAGGCGCGCCGCGATGCTGGCGGCATCGTCGAGCGTGCGCAGGGTGAGCACGCCCTCGAGGTCGGCGCCAGAAATGCTGAGCCTGCGCACATGACCGCCAGTCGCGAGCAACAGCGCTTCGTAGGCGATGACGCGGCCATCGGCGAGCACGAGTTCGCGCGCGTCGGGCACGATGCGCTCGACCTTCGCGAGCACATGCTCGATGCGATCCGCCGCCACCCATGCATCGTGGGCGCGCAACTGGCAATGCAGCGCGTCCCTTTCACCGGTGAGCAACTGCTTCGACAAGGGTGGACGTTCATACGGCAGATGTGTTTCGACACCGATCATCACGATGCGGCTTTGCCAGCCGGATTCGCGCAGCATTTGCGCCGCGCGCCCGCCGACATGTCCCGCACCGACGGTCGCCACATCATGCGTTCGCTGGATTCGGCTGACATGGCTTTTTTACACCTCGATAAAGATGCGCTCGCCTTCCACTTTCGCGGGGTAAGTCCTGAGCTTTTCGCAGACGGGCGCGCAAAGTGGCTTGCCGTCGCGAATGTCGAAGCGCCCGTTGTGCTTCGGGCATTCGATCACGTGGTCCATCACGAAGCTATCGGCCAGATGAACGTGCTCGTGCGTGCAAAGCCGGTCGCTCGGGAATACCGCGTCGTTGACGCGATACAGCACAAAGGTGCGGCCATCGTGATCGAAGCGCATCACGTCTTCGTCTTCGATGTCGTCCAGCGCGGCCGCATCGATCCATTGCGTCATGGGGATGTCTCTTTTTTGGGGACTAAGAACCCTTAACAAAATGAAGAAAGGGTTGTTAACCCACGATGAATGCTGTTAACCTGCTCATTGTTTCGACGACGAAAGGGACATGGCTGCCCTATATTCGACGAACTTTGGGCACTTATCG
>JAQFVJ010000073.1 GCA_029439525.1 Caballeronia sp. BR6202001591004 | reverse complement strand
GGCCGGTAAGAAGTGGAAAAGCACTCAATCGCGCGACGATGTTGTTCGAGGAAAAGAAAAAAGGCAAATACAAATGCGATGCATGGCCGGTCTGTTCTTGATGTTTGTACGACGCCTGAGAAACATCACACGATATCAGAGCAGCGCCGGCCATCCGGCTACCCCTCATGTCTCGCGCTGCACGCGGTAATCGACAAAACATCTTCCTCGTTGACTGCGCGACAATCTCACCCCTCCCCACTCATTCTGCGCGCGACGGAACAGCATGCGAGTGGACCCCGCACCGACGCTCAATCTCGCCATTGACACAGCCGGCAATTCACTTCCTGGCAGCGCCGACGCTCACCCTAGACGTGAAGCGCTTCTCGATTGGCTCGACAAGCCCCTCGCCGAAGTAAGCGATCTTGGACAGAGCGAACTGGGCCCACTCACAAAGCTCTTTATTGTACCTACACCGAAATCGAGCACCGGCACGCGATCAAACGAAGCATCAACAGGCTCATACGCGCCACACTCGGCAAGAGTGGGTTGACCGATTTGGACATGAGTCGCGGCGCCGTGCGCCCGTGCCGAGCGGGTGCGTCCCCTTATGCTCGTCGTGCTGGATGCGTTCACGGACGGGCATTCGATCTTGCGCACTCATTCCCGCACCTTGCTAGCTGCGCACGAACATTTCGACATCATAGCAATGTGCGAAGCCGCCCGGATCGGGAACGCAGGACGCGAGGTCTTTTCCGGGATAATCGAGCGTCCCGCCGATCTGCCCGAGCAGCATTGGCTGGAAGCGATCCGCGAATTCGCGCAAACAGAGTGGCCGGATGTCCTTTACATGCCGAGCGTAGGCTTGTCCCTTTCACACCATCGTATGTTCCAATAATATGGCTCGCGCCGCTGAGATCGCCGGATTAGCCCATCTCGCGACTACGCATTCCGAGTGCATCGACTATGTCAGTGTAGAGGAGGATTACGTCGGCGACCCGGCATGCTTCAGCGAAGCGCTCTTGCGGCTTCCCAGGGATGGCCAGCCGTATCCTTCGCATGCGCTGGAAGGGATACAGCTTCCTCGGCAGAAGAAAACGTTGAAGCGTGTAGCGCGCCCTGCCAACCTGATGAAAGCTCTCATCAAGCTTCCCTGGCCGCATGCAAAACGATTCTCGAGCGCAGCACCGTCCCGGTCGTGCTTCCATTTCCTGACCAGCGCCGGCAATTTCGTCACGCTGATGCATTTGTCCCGAGCCGTGATGAGGCAGGCTTTTTCAGCCGACCGCGTGCACATCGTTGCAAGCCAGCCTTCCTTATATGGATTACATGCAGTACCTGAACGACATAGACATGTTCCTGGGCCCGTTTCCCTTCGGCAACACGAACAGCATCGTGGTCACGGTCGGGCTACCGGGCGTCTGCAAGACAGGGCGGGAAGTGTTCGAGCGCATCGACAGCGCGATGTTCATGCGCGCCTACCTGCCCGGCTGGCTGGTGGCGGATACGGTGGAGGAATACGTCGAGGCCGCGGTCAGGCTCGCGAACAATCACGAAGAGCGGGAATCGCTGCGCAGGTACATGCTTGAAAAGAACGTCGTGCAGCGCTTCTTCGAAGGACGGCCGGAAGTCTTCGGCGAAATGGTGCTTGATCTCGTCAATCAGCAGAAGGCGGCGCTCAAAACGGCTTGATCACCACGAGCAGCGTCGCGCCCAGCAAGCCCAGCACCGGCAACTCGTTAAATATCCGATACCACTTGTCCGAGCGCTTGTTTTCGCCACGCTGGAACGTGTGAAGCAAGCGCCCGCAATACGCATGATAGACGATGAGCAGCGCGACGATCGTAAGCTTCGCGTGCAGCCAGCCCTGCCCCGCGCCGATTCCGACCACGAGCCATAACCACAGCCCGCACGCGAGCGCCGGAACAACGATGAACGTCATGAAGCGAAACAGCTTGCGCGCCATCAGCAGCAGGCGCGCGGTGGCCGCGGAGTCCGTCTCCATCGCGAGGTTCACGAAAATACGCGGCAGATAGAAAAGCCCCGCGAACCACGAAGCGACCAGCACGATATGCAGCGATTTGATCGAGAGCATCGTTCTTGATGTTATTGGCGGCCTTCGCCGCGTCCCAGAACCACATATTTCAGCGACGTGAGTCCTTCCAGTCCGACCGGACCGCGCGCGCGCAGCTTGTCGTTCGAAATGCCTATCTCCGCGCCAAGACCGAATTCGAAGCCATCGGCGAAACGAGTCGATGCGTTCACCATCACGCTCGCCGAATCGACTTCACGCAGGAAGCGCATCGCGCGGTCGTGATCTTCGGTAACGATCGCATCGGTGTGATGCGAGCCGTAGGTGTTGATATGGTCGACGGCTTCATCGAGGCCGGCGACGATCTTGATCGACAGCACCGGCGCGAGGTATTCCGTGCTCCAATCTTCCTCGGTCGCGTCGACAAGCGAACCAATCTGCGCTTTTTCGAGCACATGGCGTGCTTCGGCATCGACCCGCAGCTCGACATCCTTGGCCTGGTACGCGCGGGCGAGCATCGGCAGCGCCTCGTTCGCGATGCCGCGCGCGACGAGCAAGGTTTCCATCGTGTTGCAGGTGCCGTAACGATGGGTCTTGGCGTTGTCGCAAATGACCGCCGTCTTCGCGAGATCCCCGCGATCGTCGACATACACGTGGCAGATGCCGTCGAGATGCTTGATCATCGGCACGCGCGATTCTTCCATCAGACGCGCGATCAGGCTCTTGCCACCGCGCGGCACGATCACGTCGACGAATTCGGTCATCGTGATGAGCTTGCCGACCGCCGCGCGATCCGCCGTTTCGACCACCTGCACTGCATCCGGCGGCAAGCCGGCCGCTTCCAGTCCGCCGCCGATCAGTTTCGCGAGCGCCGTATTGCATTCGAGCGCCTCGGAGCCGCCGCGAAGAATGGTGGCGTTGCCAGACTTGAGACACAGCGCCGCCGCGTCGATGGTCACGTTCGGCCGCGATTCGTAGATGATGCCGATCACGCCCAGCGGCACGCGCATCTGTCCGACCTGAATGCCGCTCGGCCGAAATTTGAGCCCGCTGATCTCGCCGATCGGATCCGCCAGCGCGGCGACTTGCCGCAAGCCTTCGATCATCGTGTTCAGCGCCTTGTCGGAAAGTGTCAGGCGATCGATGAACGCCGCGTCATGGCCTTTTTCGCGCGCGCGGACGAGGTCGCGCTGGTTTACCTGTTTCAACGCTTCGCGCTCGTGCTCGATGGCCTCGGCCACCGCGAGCAGCGCCGCGTTCTTCGCCGCCGTCGATGCCCGTGCCATCGCGCGCGACGCCGTGCGGGCGCGGCGTCCCAGGTCGGTCATGTATTGATCGATGTTCATCGAAGATCTTTTCCAGATGCTCTACGCGCGGTAACGTAAGTGCAACCGCGAGAGCCGAACGCTCAAAAAATCATTCTAAGCTGTTGCGCACATTGCAACAGGGCGAGAGGGCTGCGCTCAACGACGCGGTCGTGGCGCTGGCGTGGCTGGTTTCGCCGGGACGGCCTTGCCGCCATGCGCGACCGCCATCGCCAGTTCGAACATGCCCGCCCACGGGTCCGGCGGCGGCTCGCTGCCGCGCTTGCCCGTGCCGCCTGACAAGCCCTTCACTTGACGATCGAGCCGTGCCGCCAGCGACAGCGCCTTTTCCAGCGCTTCGTCAGTCACGCGCGACAGCGCCGGGCCGATCAGCCGCTCGCGCGGTCCCCAGACGTGGTTCTCGCGCATCAGCGTGGCGAGCGGTTTGCCCGCCGCGACGCCGCGCTTGATGCGCAACAGCGTGCGCACTTCCTCGACGAGCGCCCACAGCACGAGCACGGCGGCTTCGCCGCCTTTCAGGCCGTCGAGCATGCGCGCCAAACGGCCGATGTCGCCCGTGAGCATCGCCTCGTTGAGCTTGAATACGTCGTAGCGCGCGACGTTGAGCACCGCGTCGTGAATCTGCTCGAAACTGAGCGTGCCTTCGCCGTACAGCAGCCCGAGCTTCTGAATTTCCTGATGCGCGGCGAGCAGGTTGCCTTCCACGCGCTCTGCCATGAACAGCAGCGCGCGACGCCCTTCCTCACCTGCCGCGACGCGCTGGCCTTGCTGCGCGAGGCGCTGACTGACCCACATCGGCAATTGCGCGCGCTCGACCGAATCGATCTTCAACGAGACGCCCGCGCCCAGCAACGCCGTGAACCAGCCGGACCTTTGCGTCGCGGCGTCGAGCCGAGGCAGCGTGACGAGCATGAGAATGTCGGGATTGTCGGCCGCGGCGAGCGTTTTGAGCACTTCCGCGCCTTCCTTGCCGGGCTTGCCGGTGGGAATGCGCAGTTCGATCAGTTGACGGTCGCCGAACAGCGACATCGACTGGCTCGCGCCGATGAGCGCGCTCCAGTCGAAATAGCGCTCGACGGTGAACACCGCGCGATCCGTGAAGCCGCCCGCGCGCGCCGCCGCCCGGATGCGGTCGCACGCTTCCTGCGCGAGCAGATACTCGTCGCCGTAGACGACGTACAGACCCTTGAGGCCTTTGGCGAAATGCGCTTCGAGCGCGTCGAACTTCAGTTGCATGGGCTTGCGCGCGCGGAATCAGAGCGGCGGCGTCGGCAGCGGCGCGCGCGGCGAGATGCCCGGCGTCGGATGCAGCGACCGCACGACTGCCAGCCGGCGCGTCAATTGATCGACGGCGTCATTGCGCATGTCGTTGTAGAGCAGGGTCGATTCCGACTGCTTGGCGAGTGCGTATTGATCATTGTAGGTCATCGAACGATTGAGCGCGATCTGGCTCGGCGGAATCAACAGCGTGCCGTCTGCGCCAATCAGCGAATACGTTACGTTGTAGACCAGTTCATATTCCTGCACGACGCCCTGCGCGTTCAGGCTCAGTGTGCGCAAACCCTGCCCCTCGGACAGGTTGAGCGTCGCGTCCGGATTTTCCCAAAGCTTGACGATGACCGTATCGCTGCCGCCCTGCACCATGCGTTCGAGACGCGCGACCATCTGCGGCACGCCACCCGTGATGGCGAGGCGCTTGAACGCGTAGTTCTGCTGCCCGCGCAACTGGAAACTGCATGCGGACAGCGCCACTGCACCGCCGAGCAGCGCGAGGAACGAACGCCTGCTTACGCCTTTTTCGACGACTTTCCCGGTCACATCCACTCCCTTGGTATGGGTCATCAAACAACCACGTTGACGAGACGTCCCGGCACGACGATGACTTTCTTCGGCACGCGGCGTTCCGCAAATTTCTCGAACATCTCGTGCGCGACAGCGGCCTTTTCGATCGCTTCACGCGATGCATCTTTCGCAACCATCAGCGCACCGCGCACCTTGCCGTTGACCTGCAGCACGAATTCGATCTCAGACTGCTCGAGCGCGGCCTCGTCAACCTTCGGCCACGGCGCGTCGAGCAGCGGGCCGAATTCCTTTTCGTAACCGAGGTCGGACCATAACTGGAACGTGATGTGCGGGACGACCGGATACAGCACGCGCAGCAGCACGCCGAACGTTTCGTTGAGCACGCCTTCAGCCGGATTCTTCGTGCCTTCGAGCGCGTTGAGCATCTTCATCGCGGCGGAAACGACCGTGTTGTACTGCAGGCGGCCATAGTCGAAATCGGCCTGCTTGAGCACGGTGTAGATCTCGCGACGCAGTGCGCCGTCGCCGAGTTTCGAAGCATCGAGCTTGCCGTGCTGGTGCAGCACATCCGCGTTGCCGTGCGCGAAATGCCACACGCGGCGCAAAAAGCGGCTCGCGCCTTCGACGCCCGCATCCGACCATTCGAGCGACTTCTCCGGCGGCGCCGCGAACATCACGAACAGACGCGCGGTATCGGCGCCGTATTGATCGATCAGCGTTTGCGGATCGACACCATTGTTCTTCGACTTCGACATCTTCTCAACGCCGCCGAGCACGACGACCGGCTGACCGTCGGCAATCAGCGTCGCGCCGCTCGGACGGCCCTTGTCGTCGTGCGCGACCGTGACGTCGAGCGGGTTGTACCAGGTCTTCTTGCCCGACGCGTCTTCGCGATAGAACGTCTCGTTGAGCACCATGCCCTGCGTGAGCAGGTTCTTCGCCGGTTCGCCGAACTTGACGAGGCCCAGGTCGCGCATGACCTTGGTCCAGAAACGCGAATACAAGAGGTGAAGAATCGCGTGCTCGATACCACCGATGTACTGATCCATCGGCATCCAGTAATCGGTGCGCTCGTCGACCATCGTTTTGGCATCTGGCGCGCTATAGCGCGAGAAGTACCACGACGAATCGACGAACGTGTCCATCGTGTCGGTTTCGCGCTTCGCATCGGCGCCGCACTTCGGGCAGGTGCAATTCAGGAACGCTTCTGACTTGGCGAGCGGATTTCCCGAGCCATCCGGCACGAGGTCTTCCGGCAGCACCACGGGCAGATCCTTTTCCGGCACCGGCACGTCGCCGCACGACGGGCAGTGGATGATCGGAATCGGCGTGCCCCAGTAGCGCTGACGCGAAATGCCCCAGTCACGCAGACGCCACGTGACTTGTTTATCGCCCAGGTCTTTCGATTTCAGATCGGCGGCGATCGCGTTGATCGCTTCCTCGGTGGTCATGCCGTCGTACTTGCCGCTGTCGATGAGACGGCCGGCGGTCTTGTCGCCGTACCACTCTTCCCACGCGTCGGTCGAGTACGTCTTGCCTTCAACCGCGATCACCTGCCTGATCGGCAGCTTGTATTTCTTCGCGAAGGCGAAATCGCGTTCGTCGTGCGCCGGCACGCCCATCACCGCGCCTTCGCCATAGGACATCAGCACGTAATTGCCGATCCACACTTCGACTTGCGCGCCCGTCAGCGGGTGCGTGACGAAGAAGCCGGTCGGCACGCCCTTTTTTTCCATCGTGGCGACATCCGCTTCCACGACGCCACCGCGCTTGCATTCGTCGATGAAGGCTTGCAAATCGGGGTTGTCGCGCGCGAGACGCGTGGCCAGCAGATGCTCTGCCGCGACCGCCGCGAAGGTGACACCCATGATCGTGTCGGCGCGCGTGGTAAACACGCGCAGCAGTTTGGCTTCACCATCGATCTCATACGGGAAACCGGGGTTCACGCCGAAGCTCTTGCCGATCCAGTTCTGCTGCATGATCTTGACGCGCTCGGACCAGCCGAGGCCGTCAAGATCGTCGAGCAGTTGGTCCGCGTAATCGGTGATGCGCAGGTAGTACATCGGGATTTCGCGCTTTTCCACGAGCGCGCCCGAGCGCCAGCCGCGCCCGTCGATGACCTGCTCGTTCGCCAGCACGGTCTGATCGACCGGGTCCCAGTTCACCGTGCCCGTCTTCTTGTACGCGATGCCTTTTTCGAGCATCTTGAGGAACAGCCACTGGTTCCACTTGTAGTAGTCCGGCGAGCACGTGGCAACTTCTCGCGACCAGTCGATGGCGAGGCCCATCGACTGCATCTGCTTCTTCATGTACGCGATGTTGTCATAAGTCCACTTCGCGGGCGACACGTTGTTGGCCATCGCCGCGTTTTCGGCGGGCATGCCGAACGCGTCCCAGCCCATCGGCATCAGCGTGTTGTGGCCGTTCATGCGCAGATAACGGTACATCACGTCGTTGATGGTGTAGTTGCGCACGTGACCCATGTGCAGCTTGCCCGACGGATACGGCAGCATCGACACGCAGTAGAACTTCGGCTTGGTCGACGTCTCGGTCGTCCGGTAGACGTCGTTCGCGCGCCAGGTGCTCTGCGCGGCGGATTCGACGTTGGCGGGTACGTATTTATCGGGCATGGTGTGGTGGCTTTACGCTAATGCTGGGAACGGACTTTGGGGCCTGGTGCCCGGATTTCGCCCGAAGCGGTCAGGCCGCACCGATTGGCACTGGTTGGCACTGGTTGGCACTGGTTGGCGCCGGTCGCACGGCGCATCGTCGGTGCATCGCCGGAATGTGGCCTGCTCTGATTGATGGGGGGCGCATCGGACAGGCTAAGGGCGATTATACCGTTCTGTCTAACCGTATTGGCGCGCAGTGGCGGCCAATCCGGCGCTTCAATCCGGGCGCTCGACCGCAAGTTGCGGAAAGTTGGCGCGACGACGCCGTGCGCGGCAATTCGGCTGATCGGCATAGGCCGAAACGAAACCACAGTCAGTGCGACAGCGATACCGCCGGCTGCGTGACGAACCCGATGCGCGCGAGTCCCGCCTGCTGCGCCGCGCCCATCAAGCGGGCGATGACGTCGTAGCGCGTCGCGCTGGACGCACGCAAATGCAGCTCCGGCTTCTCCGCGGCCTTGGCCGCATCGGCGAAACGCGTGCGCATCTGATCGAAACTGACCGGTTGATCGTTCCCGTACAGCTTACCCGCGTCGTCGATGGACAGCGTGATGGTCTGCGGCGTGTCGCGCGCAGGTTGCGGCGCGACTTTCGGCAGATCGAGCCGGATCGCATGCGTAAACAGCGGCGCCGTGATGATGAAGATGACCAGCAGCACGAGCATGACGTCGATGAGCGGCGTCATGTTGATGTCGGCCATCGGCGCGCCGCTGAATTTTTTGTCGAGTCCGCCGAAGGCCATCGCGCGCGCTCCCCTTATTCCGCCTCGCCGCACACGAACGCGTGCAAATCGTACGCGAAGCCGTCGAGTTCTTCGGAAATCTGCCGCACATAGCGGCCGAGAATGTTGTACGCGAGCACCGCCCGAATCGCGACGACCAGCCTGAACGCCGTCACATGATGAGCACCTCGCCGACCGGCCCGGCGACGTTTTCGATCATCGCCTGCCCGCTCTGCGCGATGCTCGACAGCGCGTGATAAATGCCCCAAACCGTGCCGAGCAGCCCGACGAACGGCGCCGTGCTGCCCACCAATGCGAGCAGCACCTGCCCAAATTCGAGCCGCCGTTGCGAATGAAGCATGGCCTGACGCAGCGCGCAACACGCGCTCGTTGCGTTCGACGCGAGACAGCAAGCGCGCCCGGCATCTCGCTTCCGACGCGTGCCAAGCGGCTTCTGCGAGCGGCAGAAACACGCGCTCGCGATCCGCACGCTTCAACGCGCCGACGCCGTCTTTCAGACTCGCCGCTTGCCAGAAACGCTGCAATGCGCACGGACCTTGCCACTTCGCGCGCGCGAGCACCCAGGCCTTCACCAACAGGGGAAACACCAGCTCGCCAGCGACATCGCCAGCAGCACGCCCGCGACGGCGTGCGTCACGGCATCGCCGGATCGCAGGTAATGAATGTGACGCTCGTTTCTGCCACCGTCAAAAAAAGAAAAGATCAGCGCAGGCCGAGCACGTCCTGCATGTCGAAAAAGCCCTTGTCGTGGCCCGCGAGGAAACGCACCGCGCGCAACGCGCCCTGTGCGTACGGCAGACGATTCGCCGACTTGTGCGTGATCTCGATGCGCTCGCCGATGCCCGCGAACAGCACGGTGTGATCGCCGACGATATCGCCGCCGCGAATGGCCGAAAAGCCGATGGTCGAAGGATCGCGCTCCCCGGTGACGCCTTCGCGCGCGTACACGGCGCAGTCCTTCAGGTCGCGGCCGAGCGACTTCGCGATCACTTCGCCCATGGCGAGCGCGGTGCCGGACGGCGCATCGACCTTGTGACGGTGATGCGCCTCGATCACTTCGATGTCGTAGCCGGTCGCGAAATGCTTCGCGGCGAATTCGAGCAGTTTCAGCATGACGTTCACGCCGACGCTCATGTTCGGTGCGAACACGACGCCGATCTTTTCGCCCGCCTTCTTCAGTTCCGCTTTCTGTTCGTCCGAAAAGCCGGTGGTGCCGATGATCATCTTCACGTTATGCCGCAGCGCGGCTTCGAGATGCGCCATCGTGCCTTCGGGGCGCGTGAAGTCGATCAGATAGTCGGTATCGGCGAACACGCGCTCGATGTCGTCGGTGAGCGCAACGCCCGTGTTCTTGCTGAGGAGCGCGCCCGCGTCCTGCCCGAGTTGCGGTACGACCGGACGGTCGAGTGCGCCGACGAGTTGCGCGTCGGGATCGTCGAGAACGGTTTCGATCAGCATCCGGCCCATGCGGCCCGATGCTCCGGCAATGGCGACCTTCATGGCTATCTCTTCGTGAACCGCGCGTGATTGGAAAAACGAAAACGCGCACGCGCTGGATGATGCAGACGGATTCGCTGCGATGTCGCGGGGGAGCGGCGCGCCGCTCCGACACAACATTTTACTGGCTCTGCTGTTGCGGCATCGTGAACTGCGTTTGGCCGCCGTTCGCCGTGGTCGACGCGGGCGAGGTGCTCGCCGGACCGACCGCGCTGCTATCCGGAATCTGGATCTGCGACGGCTTGTGCTGGAACTGGAGCTGCGAGTTGCTGCCCGTGCCCGGCGCACCGCCCGCCGTTTGCGGCGAGTTCGAATACGTGGACGAATGCTGACGCCCCGCCGGCATTTCGATCTGCGACGTCGCGCGATTCGCGGCCTGCGCGGCCTGCTGGTTCGCATCGCCCGCGAAGGCTTGCGACGCGTTCGGCTGCGTAGAAGGCGCGGCGCTCGCCGGCGCGGTAACCGCCGCGCCCGATGCTGCCGATGCCACCGCCACTACTGCACCCGAAGCCGGCGCGGGCGCCGGAACGAGCTTTACGCCCTTGTCGCCATCGATTTCCGCGAGCAGTTCGAGGTTCGACGGCAGATTTTCGCCGCCCGACCAGCTCGTCACGCGATCGCTCGCGAAATTCACGACCAAGTCACGTTGCTGCACGACCGATGTCGAACCGCGCTTCAAATAGAAAACGTAGTCCCAGCGGTCCGCGTGGAACATGTCGGTCAGCAGTGGTATGCCCAGAAGTTGCTTGACCTGGTCGCGCGACATGCCGACCTGCATCTGGTTCGCTGCTTCCTGCGAAACGAAGGTGCCTTGCACGACCGTGATCCGATACGGTGTAATGCTTTGCGCGATCTTCTGCGTGACGCTGTCGTAGGTCGAGCAACCCGCGAACATTACGGCCAAGGTTGCTGCGATCATGGTTCCCCGCATGCGACGACTCTCCCTACTACTATTCGAAAAAGATTTTGAAAACATTTCACCTTTCGCGCGAAGCGCTCCAAGGCCGCGTTGTTCGACTGCGCGTACAGCCCGCATTCAGCCGCTTGATCGTTTCTGTTCGTCTCAAGTTCGTCTAAATTCCTGCGAGATGTCCGGATTCGGAAAAACTCATTAACATGAGAACTTTGAATTGTACTCTAGGGATGCCTAGCCATGACCAATCCCGCTGATCTCAAGAACATCGGACTCAAGGCGACCTTGCCGCGCCTCAAGATTCTCGAGATTTTCCAGCACAGCACGGTGCGCCATCTGACCGCTGAAGACGTGTATCGAAACCTGCTCAGCGAAGAGCTGGATATCGGTCTTGCGACGGTTTATCGCGTGCTCACGCAGTTCGAGCAAGCCGACCTGCTGTCGCGGAGCAATTTCGAATCAGGCAAGGCCGTGTTCGAGCTCAACGAAGGATCGCATCACGATCACCTCGTGTGCATCGACTGCGGTCGCGTCGAGGAGTTCTTCGATGCGGAGATCGAACGCCGCCAGCAGATGATCGCGAAGGAACGCGGCTTCAAGCTCCATGAGCATGCGCTTGCGCTGTACGGCGCCTGCACGAAGGAAAACTGCCCGCACCGCAAGCACTGAGCGTGGCGCGCCGGATTGCGGCACACGAGACGAAGCGGTAAGCCGCATCCATGTCGAGCACGCATTTGGCGCGCGCCCAATCGATATCGTTCTCCCACACCGCGACGACCACCGTCGCCACGCAGTTGCCGATCAGGTTGGTCATCGCGCGCGATGCCGACGAACCAGTCCACCGGCAGGATGAGCAGGAGGCCGAGGACCGGAATCGCGGACAAGGTCGCGGCGAGAATCACGATCGCGAAGCCGAAAATACCGTGCGCGCCCTTCGACGTCACCAGCGACACGAGCACGACGATCAGATCGTGCAGCGACAGCGGCGTGTTGGTCGCCTGCGAAATGAAGATCACCGCGAGCGTCAGATAAATCGAAAAGCCGTCGAGATTGAACGAATAGCCGATCGGAATCACTAGGCCGACGGTCGAATCCTTCACGCCCATCCATTCGAGCTTGCGCATGATCTGCGGCAGCACGGCGTCCGATGAAGTCGTGCCGAGCACGATTGACAATTCCTCGCGCAGATAGCGCACGAGCTTGAAGATGGAAAAGCCCGCGAGCCGCATC
This sequence comes from Caballeronia sp. BR6202001591004, assembly GCA_029439525.1. Lineage (GTDB taxonomy): Bacteria > Pseudomonadota > Gammaproteobacteria > Burkholderiales > Burkholderiaceae > Caballeronia. The sequence goes on along the minus strand of JAQFVJ010000073.1, from coordinate 2,240 downwards.
ACCACGGCCAGCACGACGAACACGAACAGGAAGTCAGTATGACTTTCTTTGGTTACTTTCTTTGCAGCAGCAAGGAAAGTAACCCCGCGCCAGGAAGGCGCCTACTGCAATAAACAACCAGAAACAGCAGCCCTTTGCACGAAAAAAAATCACCCAACCCGAACACCTTCAACCATCAAAGCATCGAGCGCAAACGAGCAATCGTTCTGCATGCCAAAGTACTGCCGGACTTCATCCGGCGCACCCATCCACATCGACCGAATAGCAACAACCCGCTCAGCAGAAGTGCGCATCCGCGTCACCCAAGCGGCGAGATTCTGCAGATCCGCGCCGCTCGCATGAACCTGACTCGTGAGATAGGCAGGAGCCATGCTGCCAAATGCATCGGCCACCTGATCGTGACGTTTCATTGCGGTCTCCGTTTCGTAAGTGGGGGCGAAGGCGCTTTCGAAAGACGACGAATCGCCGTGAATCGCTACAATAGAGTCTGCCCAGTACCGGTACAAGTTGTGCAGTTATTCCGGTATCTAAAACACCCGTCGGCGTCTGCCTATTCGTCTGCCAACTGAAAGGCAACAACGAGCTGACCGCGCGAAACGCCATGAGCCCGTCCCACAAACCCTCCGCCGAACCCAACGCCGAAACGCCCGCGCACGCGAGGCGAGTTCATCCGCGCGCATCGCGAACGGCTTTCGCCGCAGGCCGTCGGACTCGCGCCCGGCCCGCGCCGCCGCACGCCGGGTTTGCGCCGCGAGGAAGTCACGCAACTGTGCGGCGTCAGCCCGACCTGGTACAGGATCGAGCGGTCGCTCCGTGTCCGTGTCCGCGTCCGCCGATGCCCTTGCGCGCATCGCCATCGCGCTGCAACTGTCGCGCGCCGAACGCGCATATCTGCTCGAACTGGCCGCCCAGCGCGATCCCGCCGAGCCGGACCCGGCGAGCCTCGATGCGCCCGCCGCGCTGCTGCAAATCGTCTCGCTGATCGGCGCGCCGGCCTATGTGCTCGACCGCCAATGGAACGCGTTGCGCTGGAACGAACCGGCGGCGGAGTTGTTCGTCGGCTGGTTCGATGGCGAGCACGACCGCAATCTGCTCACCTACACCTTTACGTCGCAGCTCGCGCGCGGACTGATCGTCGACTGGGAAACACGCGAGCGCCACCTCGCCGCCGAGTTCCGCGCCGATTCCATCCGCCATCTCAACGATCTGCCGACGCGCGCTGATCGATTCGCTGTCATTCCCAAGCGATGCGTTCGCGCGCTTCTGGGCATCGCAGGACGTGTTCGAGCGCGAAGGCGGCGAGCGCGCGTTCAATCATCCGGCGCGCGGGCATGTCGTGTTCCGTTCAAACCCGCGCATCGCGAGGATCTGAAGCTCGTGATCCTCGTCGGGAACGCGTGACACCATTTGTTAAAATCGTAGAGTTACGACTCGAAAAAGCCGCTTCCACCGCACATCACATCACCATGACGTCCCAACTCCACAAAAAAGGCGAGGCCTGGTCCGCTCGCTTCTCCGAACCGATGTCGGAGCTCGTCAAGCGCTACACGTCGTCGGGGTTCTTCGACAACCGGCTCGCGCTCGTCGATATCCAGGGCTCGCTCGCGCATGCGTCGATGCTCGCGGCACAGAAAATCATCAGCGCCGACGACCTTGCCGTCATCAAGCACGGCATGGCGCAGATCAAGGGCGAAATCGAGCGCGGCGAGTTCGAGTGGAAGCTGGATCTGGAAGACGTGCATCTGAACATCGAGGCGCGCCTGACCGCGTTGATCGGCGATGCCGGCAAGCGCCTGCACACCGGCCGCTCGCGCAACGATCAGGTCGCGACCGATATCCGCCTGTGGCTGCGCGGCGAAATCGACCGCATCGGCAACTTACTGAAGGACCTGCGTCTCGCGCTCATCGACATGGCCGAGAAAAATGCCGACACCATCATGCCGGGCTTCACGCATCTGCAAGTGGCGCAGCCGGTTACGTTCAGTCATCACCTGCTCGCCTACGTCGAAATGTTCTCGCGCGATGCCGAACGCATGCGCGATCTGCGCCACCGCGTCAATCGCTTGCCGCTCGGCGCGGCGGCGCTCGCCGGCACAAGCTATCCGATCGATCGTCACGCGGTTGCGAAGACACTCGGCTTCGAAGGCATCTGCGCGAATTCGCTCGATGCCGTGTCCGATCGCGACTTCGCCATCGAATTCACGGCGGCGGCCGCGCTCATCATGACGCACATGTCGCGC
>JAQFVJ010000072.1 GCA_029439525.1 Caballeronia sp. BR6202001591004 | reverse complement strand
CCGCTTCCGGCATGCCCTTGAACAGCAGATGCAGGTCTTCGTCCGACACCTTGATGAAATCGGCGAGGCTCGCCATGTTGCGCAGGATCGGCTCATAGCCGTGTTCCATCAGATTGCGGTAATTCGGATCGAAGCTGATCTTTACGCCGTGATCGCGCAGCGTCGAAGCAAGGCGCGCGAGCGTCGCGCCGAGCGGCTGACGCACGAGGCTGATGCAGCCGAAGTGTGCCCACTTCACGCGCTCCATCCAGCCTTGCGGCAGCTTCGACGGATCGAACGCGAGATCCGCGCCACTTTCGCCCATGAAGTAGTAGGTCGGCGGCTGCGTCTTGTGGACAATCGCCAGAAGCGGCGGACGCTCGACGCGCTGCATGAAGCGCATGTCGAGGCCGGCGGCGACGCTCGCCTCCCACAGGTCGTCGGAGAAATTGTCGGTGCCGAGCGAGCCGGGGCTTGCTGTCGGCAAGCCGAGTTGCGCGACCGCGCACGCGACGTTCCAGCCCGCGCCGCCCGGACGCGACAGCCAGCTCGACACATCGGTACGGATCATGTCCGTGAGGATGTCGCCGGCGGAGACGAATTGCGGGAAGTTACCGTGGTCGCTTGATATCGTGTTCACCGTTATTTCGAAGGGAAGCCGAGCGCGTTCAGCACTTCATAGCACGCGCCCATGGTGTAAGTCGGTCCTGCCGGCGGGACTTTTTTCGTCGCTGTACTTGCGGTTGTCGCACGTCAGGATGCGATACCACGCGCCGTGTTCATAATCGACGAAAGCGCTCAGCTATAATGTCAGAGTTCGTCGTAGCAGTCCCAGAAACGCTGCTCGGCCCGTGCGCGCGCCGAGCAGCGCCACCGCGAAACGTTCCACCTGTACCCAGAAATACTTGTCGTGATCGCAGATGGAATCGTCCGGGCCAAAGCCGTAATACAGCCCGCCGTGACGGCTGTCCCACGCGCGGTTGAAGCCTGCGAACAACTCGACGGCGCGCGGCGCGAGCCACGGCAGCTTGCGATGCCGTTCGAGAATCAGCAGCAGCTTGGCCCATTTGGTCTGATGCCCCGGCTGAAAACCCCACGACCGGAAGATGTTCGAACGGTCCGACTCGTTGTAATGCCAGTCCACTGCCCAGTCGCGATCGAAATGTTCCCAGATCAGCCCGTTCGAGAGCCGGACCGGCCGCAGCGTGATGTTGCCGGCGATCTTTTCAGCGCGATCGAGATAGAGGCACGTGGCCGGTCACCTCGTACGCGGCGAGCAGCGCTTCGGTCGCGTGCATGTTGGCGTTCTGGCCGCGATAGTCCGATTCCAGTCGAGCGTGGCTTCGTCGGCCTAGAAGCCGGCGTGTGGATCCCAGAAGCGACGCTCCATCAGCGCGAAGGTCTCGTCGATCATCGGCTTCGCTTCGTCGATGCCAGCCATCGCCGCGTGCGTGCAGGCGAGCAACACGAAGGCCATGCCGTAGCAATGGCGCGTGCCGTCGAGCGTGCGCTTCTGGTCGTCGTGCCACTCGATTTCCCAGTCGTAGCCTTCCAATGCGGGATCCCAGTGAGCATCGCGCAGGAAGGCGAACGCGTGGTGCGCGTCGTCGAGATAGCGCGCGTCGCCGAAGTGGCGATACGCCATCGCGTAGTTGAAGACGAAGCGCGTGCTGCTAACGAAATGGCGAGTGTTGCGGTCGTAGACCCGGCCGTTGTCCTTGAGTAATGGAAGAAGCCGCCCGACGGATCGCGCGCCGTCGGCACATAGAACGCCAGCGTGTCACGCACGTGCGAAAGCAGGAACGCGCGGCTGCGGAAATCGATGGCGTCGTCGGCTATGGGTGCCATGGCGGAAGAAGCGGCGAGAGATGCGGTCGTGTTCATGTCGTGCTCACGTCGCGCTCAACCGGCGCGAGCCGGAACTCGCGCGAGGAATGAAGTTGATGTTCACCAGCGTATCGGCCTGGCCTTGCGTATTCGGATGATCTTCCAGCAGCACGACGCCGCGCCGCCCGAGCGCTTCCTTGTCGACCGTTACCGTCGATAGCGGCGGCGTGCTCTGCGCCGCGGCAGGAATATCGTCCGACGAACGCGATTTCCTGCGGCACGCGCAATCCGTGCACGAGGCACACGCGCATCGCGGCGCGGACCGCTGCATCGTTATAGCCGAAAACGGCATCAGGCAGCAGATTCCCGTGTGCGCGCATCAGCGATCAGGCGTTCCATGGCGGCGGCGAGATCGGCCGGCAGGCCGGGCGGTGATTTCGAGCGTCGGATCGAAGAGCAGGCCCGCATCGAAATACGCCTTCCGATAGCTGAGCGCCCGCTGCGCGATGCTGTAATGCGCGAGCGACCCGCCGATGAACGCCACGCACCGCCGTCCCGATTCGAACAGATGCTGCATCGCGAGCGACGCGCCTTTCACGTTGTCGATATTGACCGAACGGAAGCCAAGCACGCGCAGGTCGATGAGCACGGTGGGCCGCGCCATCGCATGCAGATGCGCAAGCAGTTCCGGCTCGACGAAACCCGCCACCGCGATGGCAGCGCGTGCAGACGCATCTGCTGCGCGAGGTCCTGCGTGGAGCCGGCGGTGAGGACGGACGGCACGAGCTTGCGTTCGCGGCAGGCTTTCTCGAAGCCGTTCAGGACATGCGAGAAAAACGGGCTGACCCTGAAGTTGTTGTGTTGCCAATGCAGCAGGAACGTGACGCGACGAATGCGCGTGCGCAATTGGGCGGAATCGTAGCCGAGTTGTTGCGCGACCTCGACGACGCGTTCGCGCGTGGATTCGGACAAGCCGGGCTGGTTTTTGAGCGCGCGCGAAACAGTCCCAATCGAGACGCTGGCCGAGCGTGCGACATCGCGGGTGGTGGCCATCGTTGGTGTACTTTGTCTCCATTGCGTGAACTCGGGCGGCGCGTTGTTTATCGCTCCGGCTGAATTCGCTTATCGACAGCGATTGTATCGTAAAACCTTGCCGAATTGCCGCAACTAGGAGAAAACCACTAGAGCCTTGTGCCTACTGCGTTTGAAGGCGAAATGTTTGTTTAGTAAAAACAACGAAAAACCTACGCTGCCGCCTCCCGCTGATGGATCGAGCGCTTGTCCGGCGTCCAGACATCGAGAACCATGTCCTCGTCCCAGTAGTGGCCGAGCAGTGGCAGGCCCATGCGGCCGCGCAGGGTGGAGTGCACTTGATCGCCATCGAGAGTCCAGCCTTCGATCCGCTTGCGCCAGTGACACGCGACAACGGCGCCATCGGGCGAAAGCGTTTGCCGGATGCTCGACGACATGCCAGAGCTGCGGTTCGTCGAGGTAATAGCCGAGTTCGCTGATGACGACGAGATCGAGCTTGCCTTCCGGCCACGCATCGGGAAGCACCATCTGCCGGACCTTCACGTTGTCCGACCCGGCGATGCGCTGACGCGTGAGCGCGACCGCGTTCTCGTTGATGTCCGCGGCGATGAGTTCGCCGCACCGCGGTGCGAGCAGTGCGGTCAGTTCCCCATTGTGCCGCAGGTGGGTTCCGAAGGGCTAGTGCTCGTGCGGCAGGGCGGCCAGCGTGAGCGCGCGCTTGCGCCGCTCGCGACGTCGAAGTGCCTCGCTTCGCTTCGGCTTCACGCCCAATATCGTCTTTTAGGCTTATGCCGTTTGGCCGAATGGCGGCCGGGCATGTCCTTGCCACACTCCTGTTGGTGCCACGCCAAAGCCGAACAGAGACGTTATGCGGACCGATTTCGCGACCAACCCATCCGATTCATGGAGTTGAGCGCGCCATGCAGAACGTTTCGTCAGCCGGGGATTTCGCCACGGCATCGCAACTGCGCGGCTTGCTCGCGGACATGCCTTTGGAGCGCGGCAATCCCAAGTCCGCCGCACAGGCGCTGCGCACGCTGATCGACGCGCGCCTCGATCGGCTGCCGCTTCCCGGCCGGGACTCGACGCGTGCTCGCTGGCAGGCGCTCGGTGCCGTGGCCGCGTTCGACCTATCGTTGACCAAGCTCTACGAAGGCCACACGGATGCGCTCGCGATCCTCGCCGAACTGGATGGCGAAGCGCCCGAGCCCGGCTCGTCTTGGGGCGTCTGGGCCGCGGAGCCGCCGGATGCGCGAGTGCGCGCGAACGGCGACGGCGCGGCAGGCAAGCTGCGTCTCGGCACCAAAGCATGGTGTTCCGGCGCGGCGTCGATCACCCACGCGCTCGTGACCGCGTGACCGAGCACAACGAATCCGTTCTCGCCGCAGTCGACCTGCGGCAACCGGGCGTCGAAATCACGCGCGCCCGAGGCGGACTGGCAAGGCTGGGCCCGACTCGCCGCGCTGCCCGAAGTTAAGCCGGCCGAACTCGTGCCGTTCGGCGCACGCGCCGTCGTCGCGCCACATCCGGACGACGAAGTGCTCGGCACTGGCGGACTGTTCGCGCGCCTGTCGCAGATCGGCCGAAATGTGCTCATCATCGCCGTCACCAACGGCACGGCGAGCCATCCGAAATCGACCGAATGGCCCCCGGAGCGGCTCGACGCGGTGCGTCCGCAAGAGACGCGGGAAGCCCTGCAACGGCTCAGGCTGAAATAGGTTCAGGTCGTTCGGCTGGGACTCGCAGACGGTTGTCTCTCGCAATCCGAAGTGAATCTATCTGGATAACTCTATATAATTACCTTAATCTGAAAGATATAAGTTTAGCCACCCTGCGATACAATGGACATCCCGACCACGAAGTCGTCGGTCGCACAGCCTGTATAGTGGCGAATGAAGCGGGCCTCCCCTTCGTGGAGGCGCCGCATGGACCTGGCACTTGGGCGTCCCCGGACGATGCGCGCGTGCCATGGAGCCGTGCCCGCCGCATCGTGCTGGACGACGCCACGCATGCCCGAAAGCTCCGGGCAGTGCAGGTGTTCCGGAGCCAGCTCGAACCTGATTCCGCCACGGGAAAAGCGCCGGTCTTGCCCGAGCATGTACTGGCGCGTCTGACGCAACCTTTCGAAGTCGTCCTGATATGAGCAACGAGAACAATACTAAGCACTATTTCGATACCCTGTACCGGGACAATGACGATGCTTCTAACGCCGGGCGGGCACGCCCACATTGCGGTTGTCCTGCGCGGGCTCGGCGGGGGTCTTGCGTGCGCCCCAGCGCTGCGCGAGCACTGCGCAGACCATGAGCTGAATCTGATGGAACAGCATCAGCGGCAGCACCACGGCGCCGACCGCATGCGACGCAAAAATCACCTTCTCCATCGGAATGCCGGAAGGGAGGCTCTCCTTAGACCCGCAGAAGATGATCGTGATCCGATCCGCCCGCGAGAAGCTCATGCGTTTCGCAACGAACGCCGTGATAAACAGCGCCGCCGCCAGCAGCAGGATATTGACGGCGAACAGACCCGCGAACGCCAACAGCGAGATCGAATGCCAGATGCCTTCGTTCACCGCTTCGCTGAACGCCGCCACATACACGACGAGCAGAATCGAGCCCTGATCGACGAACTTCAGCACCGACTTGTTGCGATCGATCCATTTGCCGATGGCCGGGCGCAGCAACTGCCCCGCGATGAACGGCACGAGCAACTTCAGCACGATATTGCCGACCGTATGCCACGGCGAACCGGTCGTCGCGCCGTGGCTGGTGACGACAAGTCCGACGAGCGCCGGCGTGATGAAAATGCCCAGCAGGCTCGAGGCCAACGCGCTGCACACGGAGGCGGGCACATTGCCCTTCGCCATCGACGTGAACGCGATCGACGATTGCACGGTAGACGACAAGGTGCACAGGAACAGGATGCCGGTGTAGAGCGTGGGCGTGACGAGCGACGAGAGCAGTGGCTTCAGCCCGATGCCGAGCAGCGGGAAAAGCGCGGACGTGCTCAACAGCACGACCAGATGCAGGCGCCAGTGCGTCGCGCCCGCAACGATCGCTTCGCGCGACAGCTTGGCGCCGTGCAGAAAGAACAGCAGTCCGATGGCGACGTTGGTGATCCAGTTGAACGCGACCGCGACCTGGCCGCGGCACGGCAGGAAGCTCGCGATAACGACGGTGCTGACGAGCGCCAGCGTAAAATTGTCAGGAAGAAGTTTGAGCGGTGCCATGTCGGAAATGTCGCGCGCGGATACGGTAAGCCGCCAGAGTCAGCGTTGCCAGCGCATGTTCGGGAAAACTATGATTTTTGCTTGTACCCGATTGAATTGGCAAATTCATTCCGAAACATGATTGATTTTCAATGCGCATGAATCGACCGGTTCTCAAACCCGACTGAACAGCAACATCCGAGCCGATCACGCGTCCCTTTTTACCGCTCCGGCAAGTGGAATCGTGCAGCGTTTTCGTCGTACATTTTGTCGGTCAAATCAGTCAGCCTAAGCGAAAAAACTCTGACGTAACATAGTGTTACAATCATTTTGAAAATCTAACACTTTTTGGCTCGACTGTCGGCGCGGGTCGAAATAAATTGTTGAAACACTGATCGACGGGGCCGCCGCATTGCCCCTGATGCGCTCAACCTGACCCTGCTCCGACGACGATCGGTTGTCCGGATTTCCGACACAGCTAACGTTTTCGTGCCGAGCGTCTAAGCGGAAAAGGTGAGTCGGACGCAGGCTGTTTTCGACATGAGGCTCAATCGCATCCGCATGAGTGACCCAGTTTCTCGCTTCCTCTGCGCTGGCGGTCGCGGGATCGCTCGCGCTTGCCGGACCGCGCGTGGAGTGGCTGTCGCCGACGGTGTTCAACGATTCCGCGAGCAGTCGTCAGTCGCTGCATTACACGCCTGTCTCCGCCAAGGACTGCCTCACGCCCGTGAGCGCGGAAGTGCGCACGGTGTGCCGCGTGCCGATCAGGGCGCGTCGTTCCGGGGCGCAGGCTCCAGCCGACATCGCGCGCGACAACGCAGCGCGCAGCCTGCCGCGCCCGCAAGTGCATCCTGCGGACGATTCGCGCTCGCCCGCCAACACGAATTACCGCAACTGATCACTCATAACGCGCTCATCACATTCGCGCATTTCTAATGACGCTCGATCGCTTCGCAGTTATCGAAAAAGTATTGGTACGTCCAGTTCGCCTGTCACACTGACGTAATCTCGCCACAGTCGGGCCTCGCAAAGCCGATTGCCATTCCCCTCTTTTTTCCGCCCAAGAACAATGACAATACGCGCTGCGTTCGGCTGCGTATCCGGAGACGACTCCGATTTTCCTTACTACGACTCGATCGCCGCGTGGGTGTTCGCTCGCCAGGACGCGATGTCGCGCCGACCGTCGACGCCACGCGACGTCACGCGGGAACTCGCTGTTTGTCCGCATACGATCCCGTATTCAAACCGCTATACCCGCAATAACCAAAAACATTTTTGACCAGAAATATGGTCCGTAAAGATGGTGCCGCTCCACTAGCGACGCCTCTTTCGATGTGCCGAGCCACCGGTCGTAAGAGGCAAGTGCCAAGTCCCTCGTCCGCCAAGCATTCAACTTTTGACAAAAGACAGGAGAGTTCATGAAGCCAACCCGTCAACCGTACGCCGAAGAAAGCGGTGAGAGCAACGGTCAAGGCCACCGCAGTCGCCGCCATGTTCGCGCTTCCTCGGCGCCGGCACGTTCGCGACGTACCGCACGGACTAGGGCGTGATCGGCGATTCGGGCTGGAACAACTCGGTGCAGTACACGACGCCTGCCTTCAACGGCCTGTCGGGCAGCGCGATGTACACCTTCGGCAACACGGCGGGCGACGGCCGCTCGAAGAAATACAGCGCGCAGTTCCTGTACTTCCACGGCCTGTTCGCGGCGACCGGCGTGTGTACACCGTACGTCAACTTCAACAACACGCCGGGCGACCTGACCAACCTCGACGGCTTCGCCACGCCCTGCTTCAAGAGCCAGAGCGTCGCGCAACTCGGCGCGTCGTACGACATGAAGTACGTGAAGTTCTTCGCGCAGTACATGTACACGAAGAATCGAGCCGACCTCGTTCCACGTCAACACGGGACAGGGCGGCGTGACCGTGCCGCTCGGCCCGGGTACGGTGATGGCGTGGTACGCGTACTCGCGTAGCAACGGCGGTCTGGATCAGACGCACAAGAGCTGGGCGGTCGGCTATGACTATCCGCTCTCGGAACGCACCGACGTCTACGCCGCGTACCTGAACGACAAGTACATGAGCGTATCGACGGGCGACACCTTCGGCGTGGGCATTCGCGCGAAGTTCTAAACTGCGTTCCAACGCTTCAATCGCTTCAAACAAAAACACCGCGCTCGGGCGCGGTGTTTTTGTTTTCTGCCAGCCAAAAAGCGAACGCCGAAAACCGAAATTCAGCGGACGCCCAGGCGCGCCTTCCCGTCGTCGTACTCGCGCCTGAGTCGCGCGACCAGTTCCGCCACGCTCGGCACGTCTTCCATCAGGCCGACGCCCTGGCCCGCGCCCCAGATGTCCTTCCACGCCTTCACCTTGCTCGTGCCTTCGGCAAAGTTCATCGCGGTCTTGTCGGACACGGACAGATCGTCCGGATCGAGTCCCGCGTTGACGATGCTCTCGCGGATATAATTCCCGTGCACGCCGGTAAAGAGATTCGTGTAGACGATATCCGCCGCGCTCGCATCGACGATGGCCTGCTTGTAGCTCTCCATCGCGTGCGCTTCCTGTGTCGCGATGAAGCGCGTGCCCATGTGAGGTCCGCGCCCATCGCCTGCGCGGCGAGAATCGAGCCGCCGTTGGCGATCAACCCGGACAGCACGATCGGACCGTCGAACATGCGGCGCACTTCGCCGACCAGCGCGAGCGACGACGTCGTGCCCGCGTGCCCGCCCGCGCCGGCGGCGACAAGAACCAGGCCATCAACGCCGGCTTCAAGCGCCTTCGCCGCGTGCCGCGCAGATTGATAACGTCGTGCAGTACGATGCCGCCGTACGAATGCACAGCGTCGATCATTTCGCGGACGGGCGCGCGCAGGCTCGTGATGAAGATCGGCACCTTGTGCTCGACGCACACGCGCACGTCCTGTTCGAGCCGCGCGTTCGACTGATGCACGATCTGATTCACCGCGACCGGCCCGATCACCGCGCCCGGATTCGCGGCCTTATGCGCGGCGAGTTCTTCCTGAATCTGCGTGAGCTATGCGTCGAGCATGTCGGCGGGACGCGCATTGAGCGCGGGAAACGATCCGACGATGCCCGCCTTGCACTGCGCGGGCACCAGTTCGGGATAACTGACGATGAACATCGGCGACCCGACGACGGGCAGCGCGAGGTGCTGCAGGACGGCAGGGAGTGCCATGGCACGAGTCTCCTGAGTGTGTTGTCGATTCTACGAGGGTCGCGCGTAAAGATGCATGCGCGATCATTCTTGGGAGCAGTTCTGACGTGGACAAAGAGGACAGAACTAATGTTCGATTATAGGCAGCATAAGGCTCGCAGCGGAATCGGTTGCTTACCGAGGACTTCTTCGGTTTTCGGGCACGCGAGGTGCCGCGCACGTCGGTATCGTGGGAGCCGCGCCTAAAATGTCCACACGATCAAGAACAACTCACGAACAACAACTCACCATAACTACGAGCCGTTTCGCGTCGACGCGGCGGGTGTCGACATCGGCGGAGTGAAGGAAGGAGACGGGCCGCCGCTGCTGTTGCTTCATGGACATCCGCAGACGTACGAAATCTGGCACCGCTGCGCCGATGAGCTCGCGCGCCACTTCACTGTGACCGCGACCGACCTGCGTGGTTACGGCGCGTCGGGCAAGCCGCCCGCGAGCGACGCGCAGCACACGCCGTATCCTCGAAGCGCGCGATGGCCGCCAATCAGGTCGCGGTAATGCGTCATTCTTCGGCTTCGAGCGCTTTCTCGTCTGCTGTGCGCACGATCGCGGCGCGCGCAGCGCGCATCATCGGATGGCGATGGATTTCCCCGATGTGGTCGATCGCCTGATGCTGCTCGATATTGCGCCGACGCTCGCGATGTACGAAGCAATCGACCGCGCCTTCGCGACCGCTTATTTCCACTGGTTCTTCCTGATTCAATCGGCGCCGCTGCCGGAAGAACTGATTGGCGGCAACACAGATGCGTACATCGATCGCGTGATGGGCAATCCTCATGCGGGGCTCGCCGCCGTTCGCGCCCCACGCGTTGCAAGCGTATCGCGACGCGCTGACGTCGCCGGGCGCGGTGCATGGCATGTGCGAGGACTATCGCGCGTCGGCGGACATCGATCTGGAACACGATCGCGCGGACATCGAGCGCGGCCGCAAGATCGCAGTCCGTTGCGTGTGTTGTGCGGCGAGGAAGGTGTGATCGCGCGCTGCTTCGATGCGCTCGCGGAATTGTGCAAGGTCGCGCGCGACGTGAGCGGACGCGCGCTGCCGTGCAGGCATTACATCGCGGAGGAAAAACCGGAGTTGTTGCTCGATGAGATCTTCGCCTTCTTCAAAGGCGACGCATCGTGAAGGCCAAAGCGAGCAGTAAAAACCACGCGTTCATGCAGTATTATTTAGCTTGCCGTTAAAATTCTGTAGGGAAAGCACGGATGCACGGGAAATACCGTCGGGTTTCGATAATCTCGAAGTTGGGCATGTCTATCCAATTCTGCCGCTTGCCGTAGCTGACAAGCGGGTTTCTTTTTGCGTTTTTTCTTTGGCCTGTCACGCGATCGAAACAGTTTCGTTTTCGACTTTCACCGCGCCGCTTTTCGCCAATTCCCCGATCATCTTTTCCAGCGAGGCGCGATGTCCGCTTTCGACGGCGAGCGCATCAGCGACGCGCATGCAGCGTGCGGCGTGCGTCATCGCCGACAGGACGTCGAGCGTCATCGCGCGGGCTTCAATCAGCTTGAAGACGATCAGCACCTTGAGCGCGTTCTTGGCGTTGCGCACCGGATCGGCACGCAGATAATCGAGTCGCGACGACGCGATACCGAGTGCGCGCGCGACATCCGTGAATGGCGCACCGTGACCGGGAATCACGACATCCACATCGAGTTGCGCGATCAGGTCGAGCACCGCGCGTTCCGCGAAACCGCTTTCGCCTTCCAGCCCGGGAAAATCACGCCGAAGCCGTTTTCCCACAGCGCATCGGCGCTGATGAGCACGCGCGCCTCCGGGCAATGAAGCATCAGCGAATGCGGATCGTGACCCGGCGCGCCGAGCACGTTCCATTCGAAACCGGCGAGCGTCAACGTCATGCCGTGTTCGATCCTGCCCGTGAAGCCGAAACGGTCGCACTGCTGGCCGGTCACGCGAAAGGTCAGCGCGTCTTCGTTCCAGTCGCGCACGGCGTGGGCTTCGCTCGCGGGAATCAACCGTGTCGCACGCGTAAGTTTGCTGGAGCAGCGCGTTGCCGCCGCAATGATCCGAATGCAGATGCGTGTTGACCGATTGCATCGAGCCGGCGCGTGCCGAGCGCCTGCCGCACGAGCGCGAGGGTCTGCGGCGCGTGCGACACGTAGCCGGTATCGACGAGCGTCGCGCGGTCGGCATCCGCGAACAGCACGTTGTTCGACGACAGCCAGCCGCACTCGAACACAGCCATTGAGTCGCCCAGCATCGCAGGCAGCTGAGTCACGCGTGCGTCTCCTTCGGCATCACGACAATGGTTGCCGTCGACTTCATCACGTTCTCGCCCTGCGCGTTGCTCGCGCGGCCTTCGAGCTTGACGAGATAGCCGTTCAAGCTGGCTTTCCACTTTGCCTCGACGACGCGCCAGCGCATCGTCAGCACATCGTCGGCCTTCACGGCGCGCGTCAGACGGATGCCGAATTCCAGCCCGAGCGGCTGCGCATCGCGCGAAAAATGCGCGGCGAGCATCGCCATCAGATGCGCGGTCGGCTGCGTGCCGGATGCGATCAGCGTGCCGAAGCGGCTCGCGCGCGTAGGCGTCGTCGTGATGCAGTGGATTCGTGTCGTTGACGAGCGTTGCGAAGTGCTTCACGGATTCCGGCGACAGCGCGAGCGTTGCCTCGAACGATTCGCCGCGATGATGACGACGCGCGCCCTGTCTGCGGCTTTCGACGCGCGCGATCACGGCGCGTTTCGCGTCGTCGTCATACGAAGACCACGCGGCGATTTCATCGATGGTGCGAAAGCAGCCGTCGCAGAATCCCGTTTCCGGGTTCATCCGGCACACGGATGACGCCACGCTCGTGTCGCTCACGCCGCCCGTGCCGTTCATGATGCCGCCGTTTCCCGCAACGCGACGTCCGCGACCGGCGCGCCCGTCAGTTCGATCAATTCCTGCGGTGATAGATTGAGATTGAACACCGCGTGCGGATGCCCGGCCGCCGCCCACAGGCTGTCGAGCGCGAGCAGGTCTTCGTCGATCAGCATGACCGGCTGCATCGCATGGCCGATCGGGCAGACGCCGTCGATCGCGTAACCGGTCTTTTCGCGGACGAACTTCGCGTCCGCCCGCGCGAGCGCCCCGACGCGCGCGGCGATCTTCGCTTCGTCGACGCAATTCGCGCCCGACGCGATCACGAGCACGGGCGCGTCGTTCGTCCTTGCGGCGAAAGAGAATGGACTTGGCGATCTGCGCGATCGAGCGGCCGAGTCCCGCCGCCGCTTCCGCCGATGTCTTGCCGGTTTCCGGCAGCATCACGACGGCGTGCGGATGGCCGCGTTCCTTCAAAGCAGCGCG